>JASLES010000284.1 GCA_030151005.1 Silvimonas sp. | reverse complement strand
GAGGCCATTGCGCGTTGTTCAGGTGGGTTGTTTTGTTCGGCACAGCGTAAAGAGGCTATCTGGCATTTTGCCGGCCGCCGCGCCATGGATATTGACGGCCTGGGCGGCCGTTATATCGATAACCTGGTGGAGCTGGATTACGTGCACGGCGTGGCCGATCTGTATCGGCTTACGCTTGATGACTTTCTGGAAATGAAACGTCGTGCTGATGAGCGCGACGGTATTACGCCGGAGACAGTCCAGCAAGGCAAGGTGGCCACCAAATGGGCCGAGAACCTGCTGGAAGCCATTGATGCCAGCAAGAACCCGCCGCTGGCACGCATGCTGTTTGCACTTGGCATCCGGCATGTGGGGGAATCCACCGCCAAAACCCTGGCTGACTGGCTGGGTACGCTGGCCTTTGTGCGCCATGCGCCGGGGCCGGTTTTGCGTGTGCTGCCCGACATTGGCGGCACGGTGGCGGATGCCATTGCCGATTTTTTTGCCGAACCCAAAAACCAGAAAGCACTGGATGATCTACTCAGCGCAGGGGTGCAACCGGTCGGCGAACACGCCCCCAATCCGGCGCTGCGTGAAAAACTGGAAACCGCTTCCTTGCTGGCCGCGCTGGATATTCCCAAATTAACCGCCACACGAGCCAGACAACTGGTGACCAGCTTTCCCAATGTGGCGGATCTGGCCCACGCCGATGTCACTACGCTGGCCACCCTGCCAGCCGATATTGCCAGCAGTGTGCAGCAATGGCTGGCAGCCGAAGGCAATAAAGCGCATCTGGAAGAACTGGGTGCGTGGTGCACCACGCTGCTGGCGGCGCTGCCAGAAGACGCGGAGGCCATTACGGGTGCATTCAGCGGCAAGACCTTTGTGCTCACGGGCACTTTGCCCAGCCTCTCCCGCGATGAAGCCAAAGCGATCATCGAAGCCCAGGGCGGCAAGGTCAGTGGCAGTGTCTCGAAGAAAACCGACGTGGTTGTGGCCGGGGCAGAAGCAGGTTCCAAACTCGCCAAGGCAGAGGAACTGGGTATTGCCATTTGGGATGAAGCGCAACTCCTTGCGGCTGTTCCAGGTTGAGCACGACTGCGGCCTTTTGTCGGTGTTTGTCTTGCGTGGTAACCAGATATTCATGACTGTTCATTAAATTAAACACGATTTGATAATTTTCTCTTCTTGACTTGTTTGTTTAATTGTCTGAACATTTGGTCATGTACAAATCAGAAGCCATTCACTTGTTCGGTTCGCAGACGCGTCTTGCCGATTCGCTCGGGCTGGGGCGTTCCGCGGTCTCGCAATGGCCGGACGAACTGCATCAGCGGCAAGCTGATCAGGTCATGGGTGCGGCGCTGCGTCTGGGTTTGCTAGATTCGGGACATCACAGTAAAGGGATCGGTATGCAGAAAATTCGTAAAGCGGTATTCCCGGTAGCCGGGATGGGGACACGTTTCTTGCCGGCGACCAAAGCCAGCCCCAAAGAAATGATGTCTATCGTAGACAAACCCTTGATCCAGTACGCGGTAGAAGAAGCGCTGGCAGCCGGCATTACTGAAATGATCTTCATCACGGGCCGCAACAAGCGTTCCATCGAAGACCATTTCGACAAAGCCTACGAGCTGGAAAGCGAACTGGCTGCCAAGAACAAGCAAAAACTGCTTGATATCGTGCAAGGTATTCTGCCCAAAGGCGTGACTTGCGTGTACATCCGCCAGCCCGAAGCACTCGGTCTGGGACATGCCGTCTTGTGCGCCCGCCCGGCAGTGGGGGATGAACCCTTTGCCGTGATTCTGGCCGATGACTTGATTGATGGTCGTTCTTCCGAACTCAAACTGATGGTTAATCTGTTTGATGACACGCATTGCTCTGTGCTGGGCGTGGAAGAAGTCCCCAAGGAAGATACCGGCTCTTACGGCATCGTGGAGGTCGCCGAATCGCAAGGTGGTCGCCTCAAGATCAACAGCATTGTTGAAAAACCCAAGCCAGAAGAAGCACCGTCCAACCTGGCTGTGGTTGGTCGTTATGTGCTGACGCCGCGTATTTTCCATCACTTGCAAAGCGTGCAGCCAGGCAAGGGCGGCGAAATCCAGCTTACCGATGGCATTTTTGCGCTGATGCAAGAGCAGCACGTCCTGGCGCACACCCTCAAGGGTACGCGGTATGACTGCGGCTCCAAGTTCGGCTTCTTGAAGGCCACCTACGAACTGGGCCTTAAGCACCCGGAAGTGGGTGAAGAATTTGCCGCTTATGTGCGCGAGCGTGGCGGGTTGGGCAACAAACAAGCCGCGTGATGTGTGTTTCAGCCACGCCGGGTTGAGAAACTTTTCAGCGTGGATTCAAAGACAAAGGGGCTTGCCATCGCGCAGCCCCTTTTTCTCGTTTAGTAATTGGTGTCAGATGCCGATATGATGCAACAATCGAATGGCATATAACGCGCCACGGCGTAGCCGCCCGGCCAGGAGGACAATGCATGCTTGCCCTGATTGGTGGAACCGGCGCAGGTCAGCCGGCGAATTTGCAAGTGACACGCAGACTGGTGGTGCGCACGCCTTACGGTGACCCCTCTGGCGCTCTGACCTTTGGTGAGGTCGCTGGCCGCCCGGTGGTTTTCATCGCCCGGCACGGTTACGGGCACACCATTGCGCCACATCTGATCAATTACCGCGCCAATATCTGGGCGCTTACCCAGCAACCCGTGACGCATATTGTCGCCATAGCGTCGGTCGGCGGCATTCGGGCTGACATGGGGCCTGGGGTGTTGATCGTGCCCGATCAGATCATCGACTACACCTGGGGCCGCAAGCAGACGATGTTCGAGGTTGGCGAACACCCGGTGACACACGTCGATTTCACAGAGCCTTATAGCGCCGACCTGCGTTCAGCGCTGCTGGATGCCGCGCGCCAGAGCCGCGTCAGTGTCATTGATGGCGGCACCTACGCCTGCACGCAAGGTCCCCGGCTTGAGACGGCCGCAGAGATCCGCCGTATCCAGCGTGATGGCGGTGATATGGTCGGCATGACGGGTATGCCTGAAGCCGTCCTGGCGCGGGAAGCCGGCGTGCCTTACGCTACGCTGGCCGTATCGTCCAATTGGGCGGCCGGACAGCAAGACAGCCTGCGCGGCGTGGTATTCAGCGTGGCCAGCGGGGTATTTGAAGCAGCCATGATGAGGGCCAATTCTGTTCTTGAAGTTCTGGTGCAGACCGGGGCATGAGTTAAAAAAAACAGCTCGAAAATAGTCGTTCGCCACTACCTTGTGGCACATCGCGAAGAAAGATATGGAGTAACGGATGGCCGCACCTCTTTTGACGGTAGTAGTGCTTGCGTATAACTACGCAAAATTCTTGACTGTTTGTATCGAGAGCATTCTTGCGCAGGATTTCCAGGATTACGAATTGATCATTCTGGACAATTGTTCAACTGACAATACGCCAGAAGTTATCTCAAATTATCAGCATGATCCCCGGCTCAAGTATGTGCGTCACCGCGCTAACATCGGGTCTTATCTCAATTTCAGTGCAGGTAGAAGTGTAGGGGCAGGGCGTTATCTGGCGTTGTTTAGCGCGGATGATTATTTGCTGCCTGGGCATTTCAGCCAGTTAATTTCCCTGTTGCAGAAAAATGAACATTGCTCACTGGCTTATTGCCCACTGATCTGGGTTGACGAGGCAAATCAGAAAATCCCGCAATCCAGACATCCGGGGTATAGCGCCGATAGCTATGCTGGCGGGCGTAATGATTTTGTCGATTTAATGACGTATGACAATTACGTCGCCATTTCGTCGGTGATTTTTGATCGCACAAAACTGAAAGAAGAGCTTGTTTTTGACGTCGATGCGTGGGGAGCAGGCGATTGGGAGTCGGTTGTCCGTTTTGCTGGCAAAGGGCACCAGTTTGCGTTCAGTGCAGAAGCTACCTGCTGCTATCGAGTGCACAAAGGTCAACATAGCGGCACGTTTTACGCAACGCCAGAGCCGTTGTATGCCCATTTGGGCGTGCTGGAAAAAAACATTGGCCTGCTTAAGCCGGAAGAATTGGCGAAGTATGGCCCCCGGATCGCTTCTTTACTGCGGGCCCGGATGCGCAATTACTCGCCGGAAGCATTGGAAGGTGTGCAAGAACGGCTGTCCGTCGTTCTTGCGAAGCTCGAAAATACCGCCGATGGTCAGACAGCTGTTCATCCTGAACGTTTTGATATCCTCGTTGTTTGTGGGGACGATCAACTCCGCTTCATGAAGACGATGATCAGCTTTGCCGGACAAAATTACCTGAACTGGGAATGCATCGTTCTCGATGAAGGTCAGCAGGATTGGTTGCCTGCATGTCTGGAATTCGTCAAGCAGACTTGTCCAGATCTGGCTGTACGTGTCATCCAGCGAGATAGTAAGGATCGCCCGGCCAATTTCAATCAGGCGCTTGCGACAGGTGCTGGTGAATTCGTGATGGTCTTGCAGGCAGGAGACGTGCTCGAGGCGGGCGCCCTGCGGCAAGTGCACTGGTTGTTTCAAGAGCAGCCTGATGCCGGGATGTTGCTGCTCAATCAATCTGCAACCCAGGCAGTTGCTGGTGCCGCCGCTTTCGAGGTGGTGGATGAGGCTGCCTCTCTTGCTGGGGCAATCACTTCGGATTTCAGACTGGCATATCGGCGCCAGTTATTTGATCGGCTCGGTGGTTATCCGGCCGGGAGTCAGTTGGGCTGGCTACAGCAAGAGTTGGCACTACGAGCCTTGTTTATGGCAGCAGGTCTGGTCCGGACCAATATGAATATGCTGCTGGAAACAGGCGAGGCCACGTTTCGCCCGTTTATCGCCGGGTTTGAAGGTGCGGTTCGCGACGCGATTTTCCAGTTTCTTCATCCGCATCTGGCAACAGCAACCCAGCTTGTCGGAGCTGGCATAACGCTTGTGCAGGACCAGTCGGCGTGGGGCGATCTAGCGCGGGCCGAGTTTGCAAAGGTGCCATCTTGTGGTGCGGCTCATTCCTTGTGTTTGTTGCTGCCACGCACAGAGAAACCCCAGTCGGCGGTGGCTATTCCATCGGGCGATGCCTTCGGCAGTCAGAGCAAATATTGTTTTACCGTCATTCTGACCACGTTCAACAGACCTTATTTGTTGCGTGACGCGCTCAATAGCCTTGCGGCGCAGTCGTTCCGGGATTTCGAAGTCATTCTCATCAATGACTTTGGCGAGCCGGTAGAGCATCTGCTGAATTATGAGTTCCCGATTACTTATATCCGGTTGGGAAAAAACGGCGGACTGCCCGCTGCGCGTAATGCTGGTCTGGCATTGGCCAGGGGCGACAATATTGTTA
>JASLES010000172.1 GCA_030151005.1 Silvimonas sp. | reverse complement strand
CCTTCACGGATCGCATAATTGGTGCCACGGTCTTCCGGGTAAATCTGCGCCATCGAGGCCAGCGTCAAACCGGCCACCGGGCCCTGTTCGGCCGGAATCAGCTGGCTGTAGTGTTTTTCCACCACCGGCTGGGACCAGCGCGCTTTCCAGACGTGGTGGCGCAGGATCCATTCCCGGCTGAAGGCCGGAAACATTTTTTGCAGATACGGAATGGAGAAATCCAGCACTTCGTCGGCACTCATGGCGTAGAGCGCATCGGTGTGCGGCAGGTATTTGGACAAATACACAATGTGCCGGCCGCCATAGGTTTCGGCTTTCTCGAAATTGGTGTGTTCGATCACGCCCACGAACGGGAAGGTGGGGTCGTTGACGTTCAGCCAGTAGGTTTCTGACAGGCTGCGATCCAGTTCCAGCACCAGACACACGTTGGCCAGGTAATGAATGCGGTTCAGTTGCGCCAGGTAATCCGGCGCGGCCCAGTGGCTGATCATGCCGGCAATCAGCGGCAGCGCGGGCGTGGCGATGATTTCATCGGCCAGCAGCGTGCCTTGTGGTGTTTCGATGTGGAACTTGCCGTCGATCTTTTCAAAGCGCTGGACCGGGGTGCTGGTCAGCACCTTGCCACCCAGCCCTTCTACCTGGCGCGCCAGGGCTTCGGCCAGTGCGACAAAGCCGCCTTTGAAATACGCCAGGCGCTCTTCGCCCCCCTTGCCGCGGCTGCCGCCGCGCAGCTTGAGTTTGTTCCAGAACCACACGGCTGAAATCTGCTCGGCCACCGGGCCGAACTTGCCCTTGAGCAGCGGTTCCCACACCACCTTGTAGACTTGCTCGCCACCCAGTTCGCGCAGCCATTCGGCGGCGGTTTTGTCTTCCAGCTCCATCCAGTGTTCCACCTTGCGGGCGCGCAGGGCCAGCAATCCAAGGCGGATGCGGTTGAAGAAGGTCAGCGGTGTGAAGCGCAGCAGGTCGGCCGGGGTGGAGAGCTTGAAGAAGTGATTGGCGTACCACACGCCGGTATTGGTCGGGTTGATGGCAACGTGATCGTTGAGGTGGAGCTCATCAATCAGCGTCATCACTTCACGGTCGTTGGTAAACCAGTGGTGATAGAAGCGGTCGAGCTTCTCGCCTTCCACGTCAAACGCGCTGGCCAGACCGCCGATATGGTCGTCTGCTTCCAGTACGGTCACCGCCACACCGGCACGTGCCAGTTCATAAGCGGCAGACAAGCCGGTGAAACCGCCACCGATGATGGCGACGCGGGTGCTGGCAGGAAGGGCGGTCATGAAGTCTGGTTCCGGGTCTGACGGGAAAGCGGGTTGAGGATAAGGTACAAGCCGCCAAGCACGGTTGGCGGTAACCAAAGCAGGAGATGCACGACGACAGCAAACGCGGCAGCGGCAGTGGTGCCATTGCCCAGTGCGGTCATGGCATGCACGGTAAAGTAATCAAAGGTGCCGACATAGCCGGGTGTAGACGGAATCAGCGTGGCCAGCGTGCCCACCGGCAACGCCAGCCAGCCGGCGGCCGGCGCGGTGAGATCCGGCAGGGATTGCGCGGCCAGCCAGAATACAAAGCCTTCAGCCAGCCAGGCCGCCAGAGACCAGCCCACCAGGCGCAACATGGTGGTGCCCTGGGCCAGGTGCGCCAGCGTGGTCAGGCCCTTGTCGACTTCAGTGCGCAGTTTCTCGCCCACGGCGGGTGCAAAGCGGGCGATGATGGCCGTGGCCGCGCGGGCCAGCGGCGCAAAAGCTTGCGGGAACAGCAACACGGCCAGGATCACCAGCGCCAGGGCAAACAAAAACCCGGCGCCCACGCCAGAGAAGCTGGCGACATCCAGCTGGAACACCACCAGCGCTGCACCCAGCAAGACCAGCACCATCAAGAGATCCAGCAGGCGCTCGACAAACAAGGTGGCCAGTACCGTACCGGACGTCGCCCCCAGTCGCTGGTTGAAAGCAAAGGCCCGCAATACATCACCGGCCCGGAATGGCAGCACGTTGTTGGTGGCAAAGCTGGCCAGCAACGGGCCGGCACAGGTCAACCAGCTGATGCCGGGCACGTCTTTGGCCAGCATGGCGCGCCAGCGGGCGATGCGGCAGCTGTAGCCCACGCAGAACGCCAGCAGCGCCGCCAGCACCCAGCCGGGGCGGGTTGCCGCCAGTGCGGCCACAAGGCCGTGCCAGTCGATCTGGCGCAAAATCAGCCAGGTGAACAGCACCGCCAGGGCGGCGCCAATCACAAGGCGCATCAGGGATTTGGGTTGTTGAGCCATCAGCTTATTTACGATCCACCACGGGGCTGCGGCTGACCGCCGGGCCAGGGGTGCCGGCGTAACCAATGTATTCATCCACCACGTACAGCGGGCGGCGTTTGACCTCGCTGTACACCCGGCCCATGTATTCACCCAGGATGCCGACGCACACCAGTTGTACGCCGCCCAGGAACAGCACGGCGATCATCAGTGCGGTCCAGCCTTCCACCCAGATATTGGTAAACAGCCGCAGACCGATGGCATAGACGATGCCCAGCAGGGCCAGTGCCGCCGCCGTCATGCCAATGCCGATCGACAACTGCAAGGGCTTGCTGGAGAACGACAAAATGCCATCCGTGGCAAAGCGGATCATCTTCTTGAGCGGGTATTTGCTCTCGCCGGCAAAGCGCTCTGCCCGGGCATAGGGCAGAGCGGTCTGTTTGAAGCCGGCCCAGCTGACCATGCCGCGCACAAAACGGTCGCGTTCCGGCATGGCGCGCAGTACAT
The DNA here is from genome assembly GCA_030151005.1 of Silvimonas sp. Taxonomy (GTDB): domain Bacteria; phylum Pseudomonadota; class Gammaproteobacteria; order Burkholderiales; family Chitinibacteraceae; genus Silvimonas. The sequence goes on along the minus strand of JASLES010000172.1, from coordinate 7,203 downwards.
CCACCACTTTGCGGCTCATCAGGCGGAAGTCGCCGGTATCCAGCGGAATGGGGACGTCCGAGAGCTTGTTCAGCAGCCGGTAGAAGGTGCGTGCGGTAGAGAGCTTGAAGGCAGATTCGCCGGGGCGGTCAGTACGTGTGCCGTAGACCACGTCGTAACCTTCACGCCAGCGGGCCACCATGGCGTGGATGACCTCTGGCGGGTCTTGCAGATCGGCATCGATCAGCACCACGGCATCGCCGTGCGCCGCGTCCAGCCCGGCAGACACCGCAATCTGGTGGCCGAAATTGCGGGCAAAGGCGATCAGGCGCACATGGGGGTCGGCGGCAGCGATCTCTTTGAGCAGCGCGCGCGTGCGGTCGCGGCTGCCGTCATCAATGAACACCAGTTCGTAGTCCAGATCGGTCAGTTCAGCGCAGAAAGCATTCAGGCGACGTATGGTTTCGCCAATGACTTCTTCCTCGTTGTAACACGGCACCACAATGGACAGCAGCGATTTACCCATGCTGATTCCTTCGCTTATTTACGGACCCACAGGCCCACCTGGCTGCCTGCGTCGGCATAGAACGGATGCCAGCTGTACTGGCTGCTGATGGCGGTATTGATATTTTGCCAGGCCGGCAGCCCCAGGTTGGCCTCGGCGCGGGTCCAGGCGATATAACGCACGTGATTCAGGCTCAGCCAGTCCAGCGCATTGGGCAATTCACCGTGGTAGAACGCCTTGGTTTTGTCTGACTGCATCCAGACATCGCGCGGCGCGCCGTGCCACAGGCTCACATGATTGGGCCAGCCCTGCATGGAAATCTGGTCAGAGAACAGCGCAATCAACGTCTGGTTGGTGTAGGCGTCGCCATACCAGTTTTCCAGCACAATGCCGCGTGGCGCATTGCGCAGCCAGTTCACCAGATCCCGGGTGGCGGGCTCGTTGATGAACGAGTGCGTGCCATCAAGCTTGCCCATGTCGCCCTTGCCGGTCTGATACAAATACCAGGCGGTGTCCCATGCATACGTGCAGGGCAGCGCCAGGGCGATATACGCTACCCAGCGGGTGATTTTGCGCGAGCTGCCCAGCGCCATGGCGCCCAGCGACAACAGCGCACCGCTATACATCCAGCCCCACCATTTCATGGTGGTGTTGGTGCGGATGAATTTGCCGCCAGAAGGGTCCTGGACGTAGATGAATTCAGAGACCAGCAGCATGGCGCCAAAGGCCACTACCAGCATCAGTGCCAGTGGGCGGGTTTTTTTCTCGAACAGCGCGGCGATCAGCAAAATCAGCATGGGCCACAGGAAGATCACAAAGCGCAGCAGCGGGGTGTGATCCATCCAGGCGACGGGCTTGATCGGGGTATTAATGGCCTGGCTCGCCAGCCCGGACAAATACGGGTAGACCAACAGCGCAGAAATCAGCCCGCCTGCAATCAATGCCGCCCAGTCTGGCGGCCGTTTTTCCAGATAGCGCCAGCCGATCCAGCTCAACAGCAACAAGGCCGAGAACGGGAAAATCCAGGTGTTGGTAATCAACATGACTGGCACGGTCGCGGCCAGCAGAGCCTGGGCCAGCCGTTGTGGTGCGGCGGCTTCACCTGGCCGGGCGGCGCTTTCCAGCCAACCAATCAGTGCCAGCGCCAGGAACAGCAAGAAGAAGCTACCCAACGGGGGGTGATAGTCGCCCAGATAGAACTGATAACCAAAGTTCTCCATGGGGATTTCACGCACTTCGAAATCCGGCGTGGGTTTGTCGGCATCCGCCAATGGCGGGAACAAAGCGCGGCCCAGATCGGTGCCTTGATCGCGGATGCGCAATTCATAGTTACCGATAAAGCGCGCCGTCCCCCACATATAGTCATTGGCGGCCCAGTCCACCGGGGCGGACGCATTGTCGTTGACCACCAGATGCAAGATAGGCGTGATGCCAGTGCCGCCCAGCGCCAGCGCGGCAATCAGCAACAGCCGTGGGGCCAGCCGCATGACAAAGCGGCTGGCGAAATCCCACGCCAGAGACAGCGACAAAGCCATGACCAGCGCAAAGGCAATGTTGTAGGCAAAACCGGGTTGCCAGCCAAACAGCCGGCCCATTAGCGCTGCGCCGTAATGCTGGAACGCATAATAAAAATCAAAATGATGGGGCGGATACCAGATATCCAGCGGCGGCAGGGTGTCGCCCGGATAGTAGTTCTGCATGAAATACAGGTCAGTCACCCGCTCGGACGTCGGGTAGATATTGGGCAGCAAGAATTTCCAGCCCAACCCATACAGAAACGCCAGCCCGAACACCAGCTCTGACTGGCGGAACAAGCGGGTTTTCAGTTCCGGCCGATGCAGCCACAACAGGCCCAGCGCAGCGGCGGTGGTTAGCGGCCATGCCCAGTTGATACGGCCCAGCCCGACAAAATGCTCCAGCGCACACAGCGCCAGCGTAATCCCCAACACGCCTGCCGCGCGGGCAATGGGCAAGGGCAGCCAGTGACTGAGCGAAACGCTGACGCTGGCCAGATGCAGCCACAACAAGATCAGGCTGCCAAGCAGGAAAATCATGTTCATGGTGTTGATGCCTGTTGTTACCGACGCAGCTCCCACAAGCCGCGCGGATCATTCGGGGTGTCGGTGAGCGGATGCCAGATATACCGGCTGGCCAGCAAATCCTGCATGCGGGCAAAGGCCGTGGCGTCACGCTGCTGATCAAATGAACTCCAGACGATGTAGCGCACATTGCGTGCCGCCAGCCATTGTCCGGCGTCTGGCAGACTGCCGTGATACAGCGCCCGGATGAAATCTGCATCGCGGTTGATAAACCACGGATGATCACGCCACAGCCCTTCATGATCGGGCCAGCCCAGTGCGGAGGGTTGACCGCTATGCAGCGCAAACGCGCCATGCGGGCTGTAAGAGCCGTTATCCAGGCCTTCAAGCACCAGGCCTTTGGGCGCGCTACGCAGATAGTTGAGAATGGCGCGCTGACCGGGGTCATCGTTCAGCCAGCCATCCCCCGCAAGTCGTCCGGCGTGCGGACGCGGGTGGTAAATCCAGTACTGCGCTTGCGGGATCAGATAAAGACACGTTGCCAGCAGGGGCAAGCAAGCCAGAATACGGATAACCCTGCGGGAGGAGGCCATCGTCAGCGTGCCCAACAGCGCAATACCGGCCGGGTAGAGCCAGGACCACCACTTGAGCGTGGTGTTGAAGCGGTTGTAGCGATCCGTCAGCGGGTCATCCACGAACAGGATTTCCGTCACGGCCAGCAACAGCAGCACCGTCCAGCCCGCCCACCAGCCAAGACGCGCACGCGGGCCGCCGGCCAGCGCCAGTATCGCCAGCGTCAGCACCGGCCACCACAAACCCAGAAACTGGCGCACGGGCGTGTGATCCAGCGCGTTGACGAAGGCGATGCGCGTCGGCACTGCGTTGGGCGCAAAGTGCAGCATGAACGGATAAATCAACGCGCCACCGACCACGCCGCCCATCACCAGGGCCAGCCAGTGCGCCGGGTGGCCGCTGCGCCAGCGCCAGACGCACCAACCCAATACCAGCAAGGCTTGCAGCGGCAGCGTCCATGGGTTCAGCGCCAACAGCAACGGCAGGCTCAGCCCCAGTAAAAACACGCCAGTCTCAGCGCGCCAACCATTGGGTTCGGCTACCGCTTCGCTCTCTGTGGCGGTACTGAGCCGGATCGGCGCTTCTATCGCACCGATCAACGCCAGTACAAACAGCAGTAGTGCAAAACCGCCTACGGGTGGATGCAGATCACCCAGATAGGTGTAATAAGAGAGGGTTTCCAGCGGCAGTTCACGCGGCTGGAAATCCGGCACGGGTTTGTCTTCCGGGGCCAACGCGGGGAACAAGGCGCGGCCGACCGGCGTGTTGACCTGTTGATCGTACAAGCCGGCAAAACGGGTATTGGTCCACAAACGGGTGACGGCATTGGCGTCGGATTGGGCCGAAGTCTGCGCGGGTAAATCGTAAATGAGCGGGATCAGCGGCGCGACGCCGGTGCCGCCCACCGTTAAAGCAGCCACCACCAGCAAGCGCGCACCGGCACGTTTAAGGAAACGTCCGGTCAGGCTCCACGCCAGGCTGGCAGTAAAGGCAAAGGTGGTGCAAAAACCCAGATTCATGGCGCGGCCGGCATCCAGATTCAGGATGCGCCCCTGCAACGCGGTGGCGTAATGCAGGAAGCCGTAATACATGTCAAAGCGGTAACCGGGCAGCCACTGATCAGGCGAGGGGAGTGTGTCGCCGCTCAGATAATTGGCGACAAAGTACAGATCGGTCAGGTGCTCTGACTGGGCATCAATGTCCGGAAACGCGTAGCGCCAGGCCAGCACAAACAAAAACGCCAGCACAAAGGGCTGTTGTTTGTCGCACCACGCGGCCTTGAGCAGTTGGCGATTAAGTACCAGCACCGAGAGCGCCGTACCCAGCGGCCAGACCCAGGCCAGCTTGCCCAGTCCGACAAAGTGTTCAACAAAGAACAGAACAAGGCACAGCAGCAAGACACCTGCCGCACGTGCCAGATCGGTATCGCCGCCAAAACGGCGTTCAAAGCACTGCGCTATGCCCGCCAGATTGATCATCAAGATCAATAGCGTCAGCAAAAGGGCTATGGGGCCCATGTCTCCTCCCTCCTCCGGGAACCGGATCGCATCTGGGAGTCGCCGCCACCATCACGTGCTGCGTGCGCTCCCGGTTCTGGCTGCGTCCGGGTTTCTATCATGCTTTGGCCTTCGGCGGAACCTTCATGCCGGGCCTGCGTGCTATAAGTTGTGTCGCGTACTATGCCAGAACTCCCCCGACGCACGCCAACCGGACACGAAAGGACAGATGGCACTTGCAACACGCCCTGAGGGCGGTTCCAATGCGCGCATGAAATTGTCTTGCCGACCTGGCTGTGGCGCTTGCTGCATCGCCCCCTCCATCACCAGTCCGCTGCCCGGTATGCCACAGGGCAAGCCTGCGGGTGTGCCGTGTGTGAACCTGTTGCCTGATTACCGCTGTGCCATATTCGGCCAGCCCGAGCGCCCGGACTTTTGCGGCGGTTTGCAGCCCGCGCTGGAAATGTGTGGAGACACGCGTGAGCACGCGCTGGTATGGCTGACGCGGCTAGAGCAAGCCACCGCGCCAGGGTAAACCTGACCAGGTTAAAGCCAACCGCACAACAAAAAACGGCCCTTTGAGGCCGTTTTTTGTTGTTTGATGTTCATCAAGACAGTGGATATCTGGCCCAGCCAGAGCCGCCCTTGAACATGAAATTCGGGATTGCAATGCGGCCAATATCGTCCGCCACCCCGGATTCCCGCCCCGCTCAGTGGCAGTGCCCCCCATCCACCCCGTAATCCAGCCGCGGATACCAATCTGTACCGCGTCCGCCTGGTGTCAGATCCAGAACGTTCCACAGTGGCATCAGATCGGGTGCGCCGCGTGGGTCCTGGCCTGGGTCGGCGGTGTCCGGGCCCATTTCGTCACCATAAAAATGTTTGATGCCGCTACCAATGCGCACAAACACATTCAGGCCGGGAACATCGTCTCCGTCCGGGGCTTCGCCAATGTAATCCTGGTTAAAACTGCTGCCCCCGGCTGAATACAGCCGCAGGTGGTTCCAGCCGCGTTCTTTGGCGAACGCCTGCATGCGTTCGATCGGGGCGCGGGCCACCACGCCAAAGGCAACGCGCTGCAGAATATCCGGCATCTCGCCGTTGAGCGCGCTTAAAAGACAGGTGCACATGGGGCAGGGCCGCTCGCGCTTGGGGCCGAACATCCAGTGGTAAATGACTAGTGTGTCATGGTCGCCAAACATCTGTTGCAGGGTCACCGGGCCGTCTGTGCTGTCAAAGCGGTAGTTCTCGGGGACATCTCCGCTGGTGGGCAGGGTGCGGCGCAAGGCGGCGACGCGCTCAATTTGCCGGCGCAGTTCAATTTCTTCGGCAAGCAGCGCGTTGCGGGCTTCGCGGTAAGCCAGAGACTCACCCGGATACCGGGTGTGGTGTTGGGCAGCCAGTACTTGGGCCGGTTGCAATTGCGGTTTGCTCATGAGGGCCTCCAGGGGTGGATGTGTCGTGTCCGGAACCCGGTTGGAGGCTCTGCCGGCCGGCGCGGTTCCAACCGTCTGGCCGAGCGGCAGGCATGAAAAAAGCGCCACGCGGGCGCTTTTTTGGTGAGACAAGCTGATCGGCAGGTTTATTGCGTGCCCGGTTCGGTCACGAAGCCCAGTTTCTCGATCCCGGCTTGCTGAATGGCAGCCATGGTTTTGGCCACATATTCATACTGCACTTTGCGATCCCCACGCAGGCGCATGGTCGGTTGCGGTTCTTTGGCGGCGGCCACAGCCAGGCGCTGCTTGAATTCGGCATCGCTCAGTTTGGCCTCATCCCAGTACACCGAGCCATCTTCCGTGACGGAGATATTGATGGACTCCGGCTTGACCACTTCGGGCTGATTGGCCGCGCGCGGCAGGTTCACTTTAACGGCATGAGTGAGCACCGGGACGGTCAGCATGAAGATGATCAGCAGCACCAGCATCACGTCGACCAGCGGCGTCATGTTGATTTCGCTCATCACGTCCGAGTTGTCACCAATAGATTTGCTGAATGCCATGATCCATTACCCCGCGTTTTTGGGCTGACCGTTAACCACGGCCAGTTGCGGCTTGGATTGGGTTTGTTCGCGAGCCACCGGAGCCCCGGTCACAAAGTAAGCATGCAGGTCCTGGGCAAAGCGGTTGAGCTTGCCGACGACGGCACGGTTGCCACGCACCAGCGCGTTGTAGGCCAGCACTGCCGGTATGGCGACCGCCAGACCAAACGCGGTCATCACCAGTGCTTCGCCCACCGGGCCGGCGATCTTGTCGATGCTGGCGGCGCCGGCGGCAGAGATGCCGATCAGCGCGTGATAAATGCCCCACACCGTCCCAAACAGACCCACAAACGGTGCCGTGCTGCCGACGGAGGCCAGCAAGGACAGACCACGTTGCATGCGTTCCGTGCCTTCTTCAATCGCGCCGTTCAGGCTGCTGATCAGCCAGTCATTCAACGACAACTGACCATGCAGATCGGCCTGATTGTCACGGTGATGCGCTACGGCGGCCTGGCTTTCCAGCGCCAGCAGGCGGAACGGGTTGTCCTGGGTTTTGCCGGTGAGTTGTGCCAGGCCTTCATCAAAGCGATGGGCATGCCAGAAATCGTGCGCGGCGGCGGCGCGGCGGCGGTT
>JASLES010000168.1 GCA_030151005.1 Silvimonas sp. | reverse complement strand
CGTTTTGCCTTCGAGAAATTCCCGCAGGCCAACGATCGCCTGACCACCCAGATGAAGTCCGTGGGTGAAGTGATGGCCATTGGCCGCACCCAGCAAGAATCGCTGCAAAAGGCACTGCGTGGTCTGGAAACCGGCATGTCCGGTTTTGACGAGATCACCACCGACCGTGCAAAGATTGAATCTGAAATTGCCTCGCCCGGCCCTGAACGCCTCTGGTACGTGGCCGACGCTTTCCGCGTGGGCATGAGCCTTGATGAGGTGCATAACCTCAGCAAGATTGACCCGTGGTTCCTGGTGCAGATCGAAGACCTGCTGAAAGACGAGGCCGCTCTGCGCGGCCGTACGCTGGAAAGCCTGACTGCGGCTGACCTGCGCAAACTCAAACGCAAAGGGTTCTCCGATCGTCGCATCGGTACGCTGCTGGGTACTGACCAGAATGCTGTGCGCCGTGCGCGTCACGCCGCTGGCGTGCGCCCGGTGTACAAGCGTGTGGATACCTGCGCGGCAGAATTTGCCACCAACACCGCGTACATGTATTCCAGTTATGACGAGGAATGCGAAGCCGCACCGACCGACAAGAAGAAGGTCATGGTGCTGGGTGGCGGCCCGAACCGGATCGGTCAGGGTATTGAGTTTGACTACTGCTGCGTGCACGCTGCGCTGGCGCTGCGCGAAGATGGTTATGAAACCATCATGGTCAACTGCAATCCGGAAACCGTTTCCACCGATTACGATACCTCCGATCGGCTGTATTTCGAGCCGCTGACGCTGGAAGACGTGCTGGAAATCGTGGCCGTCGAGAAGCCTTACGGTGTGATCGTGCAGTACGGCGGTCAAACCCCGCTGAAACTGGCGCGCGCGCTGGAAGCCAATGGTGTTCCGATCGTCGGCACCAGCCCGGACATGATTGATGCTGCGGAAGATCGCGAGCGCTTCCAGAAGCTGCTGCAAGACCTGGGTCTGCGTCAGCCGCCTAACGCTACTGCGCGTAACGAGAAAGACGCGCTGGTGCTGGCCGCTAACCTCGGTTACCCGCTGGTGGTGCGTCCGTCCTACGTGCTGGGTGGCCGCGCCATGCAGATCGTCCATTCTGAAGACGACCTGACCCGTTACATGCGTGAAGCGGTGAAGGTGTCCAACGATAGCCCGGTGTTGCTGGATCGCTTCCTGAACGATGCCATCGAGGTAGACGTTGATGCGCTGTCTGACGGTGAAGACGTGCTGATCGGCGGCATCATGGAACACATTGAACAAGCTGGCGTGCACTCCGGTGACTCTGCATGTTCGCTGCCACCGTACTCGCTCTCTAAAGAACTGCAGGACGAACTGCGCCGTCAGACCGTGGCGATGGCCCGCGCGCTGAACGTGGTTGGCCTGATGAACGTGCAATTTGCCATTCAGGGCAAGGGCGATGAAGCCAAGGTGTTCGTGCTGGAAGTGAACCCGCGTGGTTCGCGTACCGTGCCGTACGTCTCCAAGGCCACCAGCCTGCCGCTGGCCAAGATTGCCGCCCGTTGTATGGTGGGTCAGTCGCTCAAGAGCCAGGGCGTGACGGAAGAAGTGATCCCGCCGTACTACTCGGTGAAAGAGGCCGTGTTCCCGTTCGTGAAGTTCCCCGGGGTAGATACCATCCTGGGGCCGGAAATGAAGTCGACCGGTGAAGTCATGGGTGTGGGCGAAACCTTTGCCGAGGCTTTTGTGAAGTCGCAACTGGCCGCCAGCATCGTGCTGCCGCAGTCAGGCAATGTGTTCATCTCGGTCAAGGACGGTGACAAGACCGTTGCTATCGAGTGCGCCCGCGTGCTGGTGGATCTGGGCTTCAAGATTGTCGCCACCAAGGGCACGGCCACTGCGCTGGAAGAGGCCGGCGTGGCCGTGACGCATGTGAACAAGGTCACGGAAGGTCGTCCGCACATTGTCGACATGATCGTGAACGGCGAGATCGCCATGGTGGTCAACACTGTGGAAGAGCGTCGCCAGGCCATCCAGGATAGCTACTCTATCCGTCATGAAGCGCTCAAGGCCAAGCTGCCGGTGTACACCACCGTAGCGGGTGCCCGCGCGGCCTGCATCGGTATCCGCGATCTGGGTGAACTCAAGGTTTACGATCTGCAGGGCTTGCATCGTCAACTTAAAGCCTGATACCTTAGCGGCTGAAACACCAACAACCGCCGCCCTTCATTGGGGCGGCGGTTGTGCTTTTATTGTCTCCCGCCTGTTGTGCAGCGCAGCCGCACCCGGGCCGGGAATGTTGATTTGTCTTGTCCGGCCAGGGGAACACGCCGGGCCGCAGGAGAACAAGAAATGATCAAGATCCCGCTGACCGTTGTCGGTGCGGAAAAACTCAAGGCGGAGCTGCAACAGCTGAAAAGCGTGGCCCGCCCAGAAGTGATTGCCGCTATTGCTGAAGCCCGTTCACACGGCGATCTTTCTGAGAACGCCGAATACGACGCCGCCAAAGAAAAGCAATCTTTTGTGGAAGGCCGCATTGCCGAACTCGAAGGCAAGCTGTCCAACTCGCAAGTGATCGACCCCGCTTCGCTGGGCGTGACTGCCGAAGGCCGTGTGGTTTTTGGCGCGACCGTTGAACTGGAAGATCTGGAAGCGGGCAGCCAGGTGACCTATCAGATTGTTGGCGACGACGAAGCCAATTTGAAGGATGGCAAAATTTCCGTTTCCAGCCCGATTGCTCGCGCGCTGATCGGCAAATATGCCGGTGACGTGGCCGAAGTGGTCGCCCCTGGCGGTATTCGCGAATACGAAGTGCTGGACGTACGTTACGTGTGAGCGGCAAGGCATGAGGAGTGTGGTGTACAACCCGCTCCGCTGCCTTTGCTGACTACGTATTTCCGCCTGACTCCTTAACCTCACTCCTTACACAAAAAAATGGGCAACGGACTCAAGAACGTTCTGACGGTTTTGTGGATTGGCGGTTTGTGGATTGTTGGCCTGCTGGTGTTGCCAGTGCTGTTTTTGTCGCTGGATAACAACCACGGTCTTGCCGCAGTGCTCTCGGCCAAGATCCTGCGTGCCATGGGTTGGCTGGGTATTGTGGCTGGCTTGTACTTGCTGGTGTACCGCGTCTGGTTTGAGGGCCTGCGGGCTTTTCAGACCGGGGCCTTCTGGTTACTGATCGGCATGGTGGTCTGCACACTGGTCAACCAGTTTGCGATTTTCCCGATCCTGGCTGGCGTAAAGTCAACGCTGAGCGAGAGTGCGGTTGGCGTGTTTGGTGGCGGCTTTGCCAACTGGCATACCATCTCCACCGCCATTTATGCCTTGCAGGCGCTGTTTGGTCTCTTGTACGT
>JASLES010000042.1 GCA_030151005.1 Silvimonas sp. | reverse complement strand
CCGGCTAGGCCGGAATGGCCCGCGTTCCATGGACCAGCGTTGGTCGCGGTATTCAATCAGCCGCGATTCCACGTCATCTTGTTGCGCTAGGCTCATCAGCCGCGGCAAATCGACCAGTTCCGGAAAATTCTGCCAGGCATTGCGGATCAGCAATGGCTGTTTTTGCCAGTATTCGGTCAGAAATTGCTCAGCGGTCAGCCCACCAAGGAGTTGTTTGTTCATTGACTTGGCTATAACAGTAGAAAAACAAGGCCTTCATTATCCCACCATGCAAAGGAGCCGGCATGCTCAAAAACGGGGAAATTGCGCCAGACTTTGCTTTGCACGATGCCCGGATGCAACTGATCCGGTTATCTGACTACCAGGGGCAGCATCATGTGGTGCTCTATTTCTTTAGCAGAGATCACTCGCCTGGGGGTATTACAGAAGCGGTAGAGTTTTCGGATCGGGCAGAAACATTCAAATCGCTCGGTACCGTAGTGCTGGGTGTTAGCCTGGATGATTGTCTCTCGCATGAGGCATTTCAGGATGAACACGGGATTGAATTCGGTCTATTGTCAGATGCAGAGGGTGAGGTCAGCCGTCTTTACCATGTTTTAAGAGAAACAGCGGCTGTCGGCATGGTAAAATACGCCATTGAACGCTCTACCTTCGTCATTGACCGGCAGGGCGTAATCCGCCACGCGTTCTACCATGTGCTGCCTAAAGGACATGCGGCGGAAATACTTTCACTTGTTAAACAGTTAGGATAACCCCGATGCAAATCGCCAAAGACACGGTCGTAACGCTGAACTATGAGATGTTCGATACCGAGGGCAAGCTGCTCGACAAAACCGAACACCCCATTGTTTACCTGCATGGCGGCTACGACAACATCCTGCCGCTGGTGGAAGAAGCCCTGCACGGCAAGACCACGGGTGATTCCATTGACGTCACCATGTCCCCGGACGACGCCTTTGGCGAGTACGAGCCGGAACTGGTGCGCAAGGAAGCCAAGGACGTCTTCCCGATGGAAGTCGAAGCCGGCATGATGTTCGAAGCCGACGATCCTGCCACTGGCGACGTCATGCTGTTCCGTGTCACTGAAATCAACGGCAACGAAGTGACTGTGGATGCCAACCACCCGTTTGCTGGCGTGACCATCCGCTTTGTGGGCAAAGTGACCGACGTGCGTGAAGCCAGCGATGAAGAAATCGCCCACGGCCACGTGCACGGCGAACACGGCCATCATCACTAAGCAGTGATATTGATTGAATTGACCAGCCAGGAGCTTGGGGCGTGGTTGAGTAAAAAAAGCGGACTTCGGTCCGCTTTTTTGTTGTTTCGCAGAGCAGGGTTGCTCCGCCTGCTTCCTGGCTGCCTATATCGACGAGCGCTGACGACAAAAGCGCATGTTCGGGCGCGCAAAAAAGGTGCGGATTTCTACTGCACCGCACCATGCTGCAACACTACATATTGTGTTTTTGATAGTCGCTGACGCCCATTTACAACATCATATGGTGACTTTCGTCAGCCTGTCCCCAAATTGCAACGAACCTCACTGGCGCGCTATGCCGCATGAATAAAGGCTTGGCGGGAAACATGACATTTTTATGATCCGTTCGTCGCCATTATCACATCTATTTCCGGTTGCGCTAGCGGCCTGCCTTCCCCTAGTATTTGTGCCGAACCCACCCAGGGACCACAAGATGTAGTGGTTCTTCACAATTTATACACAGATTTATCCACATTCGGCCGCCTGTCTTTCCAAGTCCTTGATTTGCGAAGAAATGCGGCCAGATTTAACACCAGGCCAGAGGGAACACACCCAAATGTACGCCACACTGGATAGCACCACAGGAAGCCGCATGACCGAAGCTGTAGATACCCCGATCAACAACGAACAGAGTCGCTACGAACAGTACAAGACCATCCGCCGCAACGGTGGTGTAGTGCCGTTCGCGCCGTCCAAGATCACGGTTGCCGTGACCAAGGCGTATATCGCTGTTCACGGGAATCAGGCTGCGGCCAGCGCTGCTGTGCGCGAACGCGTAGAAGCCCTGACCGAGCAAGTGGTCAGCGCGCTGATGCGTCGCAAGCCTGAAGGTGGCGCTATCCATATCGAAGACATCCAGGACCAGGTTGAACTGGCCCTGATGCGTTCTGGCGAACACGACATTGCCCGCGCCTATGTGCTCTATCGTGAGCAACGCAAGACCGAGCGCGCATCTCACACCGAAAGCCATGAAGTGACTGCCGAGCAGCACGCCGTGGTGAATGTCACGCTGGAAGACGGCAGCCGCCGCGCACTGGATGTGGCCCGCCTGAAAGCGCTGATTGCCTCTTCTTGCCAGGGTTTTGAGAAAGAAACCAGCCAGGAAACCATCCTGTCTGAAACGCTGAAGAACCTGTACGACGGCGTGCCGGTTGCTGAAGTGCACAAGTCCGCCATTCTGGCGGCGCGTGGTCGCATTGAAATCGACCCGGCCTACAGCTTTGTCACGGCCCGTCTGTTGCTGGATGTCGCCCGTCGTGAAGTGCTGGGCGAAGAAGCTAGCCACGAAGAAATGGCGAGCCGTTACGCCGAAGCCTTCCCGATGCTGATCAAGAAGGGCATCGAGAACGAACTGCTGGACGAAAAACTCGGCCAGTTCGATCTGGCCCGTCTGGGCGCTGCGCTCAAGCATGAGCGTGACTACCAGTTTGGTTACCTGGGTCTGCAAACCCTGTACGACCGTTATTTCCTGCACGTGCATGGCATCCGCATTGAACTGCCGCAGGTGTTCTTCATGCGCGTGGCCATGGGCCTGTCGCTGAACGAAGTGGACCGCGAAGCTCGCGCCATTGAGTTCTACAACGTGCTGTCGACGTTTGACTTCATGTCCAGCACCCCGACGCTGTTCAACTCCGGCACCCGTCGCAGCCAGCTCTCCAGCTGCTACCTGACCACCGTGGCCGATGATCTGGATGGCATTTACGAAGCGCTGAAAGAAAACGCGCTGCTGTCCAAGTTTGCTGGCGGCCTGGGTAACGACTGGACACCGGTACGCTCGCTGGGTAGCCATATCAAAGGCACCAACGGCAAGTCGCAAGGCGTGGTGCCGTTCCTGAAGGTGGTGAACGATACCGCTGTGGCCGTGAACCAGGGTGGCAAGCGCAAGGGCGCTGTCTGCGCGTACCTGGAAACCTGGCATGCCGACATCGAAGAATTCCTGGAACTGCGCAAGAACACCGGTGATGATCGTCGTCGTACCCACGACATGAACACCGCCAACTGGATTCCTGACCTGTTCATGAAGCGCGTGATGGAAGGTTCGGACTGGACCCTCTTCAGC
>JASLES010000012.1 GCA_030151005.1 Silvimonas sp. | reverse complement strand
GCGCGCACGGTGACGCCGGTGTGGCTCTCGTAGCTGACATCCTGGCCTGTATCAGTGGCGTCCGTACACACGGTTTCCAGCAAAGAATCAATGTCGACACTCTGGAAGTGCTCCACCGAATTCATGCTGCGCGCAAAATCGAGGCCTTCGCGCACCATTTGCTGCATGGCCGCCAGGTCTCCCAGCAGTTGTCGGCGCAAGATATCGTCAGAGACTTTTTCCAGGCGCAAACGCATGCGCGTCAGCGGGGTTTGCAGATCGTGCGCAATGGCCGAGAGCATGAACATGCGCTGCTCGATATGTTTGCGGATTTGCGCCTGCAAGCCGTTCACGGCGGCAATGGCGTCGCGGATTTCGCCTGGGCCTTTTTCCGGCAGGGGCGGCCGGTCGATATTGCGGCCCAGTTCTTCCGTCAGGTTGGTCAGCCGCCGCAAGGGTTGCACCGCCATACGCGCACCCAGATACGCCAGAATGGCGATCAGACCAAAGAACACCAGCCAGTGCCACGGAAAATTGAACCGGGGGCCGGCAAAGCCCGGCGGCGGGGGCGGGGCGAAGGACCAGCCCAGCGAGAGATGCAAAGGCGTGCCATCGCTCAGGGTGAGATCGAGCAAGTGGCAGTTGCCACGATCACCGTTATTGCCCGGCCCAGGCCCTGGGGCGCGTGGAAAAAAGCCGCCAGCAGGCATGCTGTCGCTGCGATGAACACAATCGCTGGCTGCACCGGCCTGACGCACATGCACACCCTTGGGCAGACGGGCGCGCAACAGCGTGATCAGATCACTGTCTTCAAGGCTGGCCAGCGGCTGCGGCGGCACGAGCGAGGCCCGCAAGCCCACCTGCGGGCCGGATTGGGCAATCTGGGGCCGGACTGAATCGGGCACGGATTCCATCAGCCGCACAAATTGTGCGACCCGTTCTGCCTCGTGCTCGTTGCGCATCGACTGCATGGTCTGGCGATCTTCGCGAATGGCCAGCGCGGCCGTAACGAAGATGGCCACCAGAATGCCGGCGGCCAGCAAGAGGAAAACCCGGTTGGTGATTGACCCAAAAACGCTGTGCAGAAATTTCATGTGGATCAGTGTTCGACGGCGACGGTAGTCGAGAGCACATAGCCTTCGTTACGGACCGTCTTGATCAACTGCGGTGAGCGGGCATCGTCACCCAGTTTCTGGCGCAAACGGCTGATCTGCAAGTCAATGGAGCGTTCAAACGGGTCAGCGTCCCGGCCTTGCGTCATGTTCAGGATCTGGTCACGGTTGAGCACGCGCTGCGGGTGCTCCAGCAAGATTTTCAGCAAGCGAAACTCACCGCCTGAGAGCATGACCAGCACGCCATCGGTACGTACCAGGTGGCGGGCACGCAAGTCCAGCGTCCAGCCGGAGAACTTCATCGCGGTGGCGTCCGGCGCGTCCAGGTTGGGCGGCAGCGCCCAGGTGCGGCGCAGTACGGTACGCACGCGCGCGACCAGTTCACGCGGTTCAAAGGGTTTGGTCAGATAGTCATCGGCCCCCATTTCCAGACCCAGAATCCGGTCGACCGGATCGCCACGTGCGGTCAGGATGATCACCGGTACGCCAGACGTGGCGCGCAAGTTGCGGCACAACGTCAGGCCATCTTCACCGGGCAGGGTCAGATCAAGTACGACCAGATCCACCTTGCTGGTTTCCATGACTTTCTGCATGGCAGTGCCATCTGCAGCCATGATGGTCTTGAAACCGTGCGAGTCCAGATAGTCGGCCAGCAGGGTGCGGATTTCCTGATCGTCATCGACAACCAGAATGCGGGAGGGGGTTTGAGTGTCCATGGCGACCGATTATGTCAAAGCTGCAAAGGCGCACACGCCAGGTTTGTATCTTCAAGTATCAAACCGGACAAAAAGGACGCGCAGATACAAACTTTATGGCCGATTGCAAGAACTGATACAAAATACTCATTTGTCATAACTAATGTCTTGCGTAGTGCTGGCCAGAACGCGGGTTTGCCCATGGCGCAGCACAAAAAACTCGCCCGGTGCCAGGCCCTGTTCGGCGCAGGCCTGTTCCAGGTCTTGCGGCGGCTGATCCAGCGCTTCATCGGTCAGCTCAAAAGTACCCCAATGAATGCCCATGGACTGGCGCGAGCGCAATTCGCGATGTATCTGCACGGACTCAGACGGGTTGACGTGCTGGTTCTGCATGAACCAGCGCGGTTCATACGCGCCAATGCCGATGGCGGCGAAGTCAAAACCATCAAAGCGTTCAGCAATATCGGTGACGTCTTTGGAATACCCCAGATCGCCCGAGAAGAAGAACCTGAAACCGTTGACCTCCAGCACCCAGCCACCCCAAAGCGTGGCGTTGCGATCCAGCGGCGTGCGGGCGCTCCAGTGCTGCACGGGTACAAAGGTCAGCGTGGCCGCACCACTTTGCGCGCTTTCCCACCAGTCCAGCGTGATGAGCTTGTCGGCTGGCAGGCGGGGAAACTTGCGTTTCATCCAGATATCCATCCCCAGCGCTACTGCAAACACCGGCGGCCCGCCGGCCTGGCGATAGAGCGCGGACACGCTGGCGTAGTCCAGATGGTCATAGTGATTGTGCGAGATCAGCACGATATCGATATGCGGTAACTGCGCCAGTGCTACACCCGGCTGCTGGTGCCGCTTGGGGCCGGCAAACTGGACGGGTGAGCAGCGTTCGCTAAACACGGGATCAGTCAGAATGTTCAGCCCGGCTACTTGCAACAACAGGGTGTTGTGGCCGATCCAGGTTACTGCCGGGTCTTGCTGGCGCTGGTGGATGAACGCCAGATTGGGGGCGACCGCAGACAAGTCTTGCACCGGGGGCGGCGGCAGGTGGTTGGCCTTGCGCTCTGCCCGCCAGCGCCGCAGGTCCTCGGCAGAAGGGCGGCCATGCGGGTAGCGGTTACGAAACCCGGTCGGCGTGTGGTGGGATTTGGCCGCATCATAATGCAGGTTGCGATGCGGGTTGCCGGTGAGCGCGGTCAGTGCCAGCGCCAGAGTTCGTCTCATCCAGGTCATGAAGTGCGGCCTATGGCTATTTGTGTTTTGGCAAAATGCGGGTGCTCCCGCTTTGATCATATCTGGTCGTGCCATGCGCAGAAAGTTCGCGCGAATCACTTGCGTGGTGGGCAAACTCACTCAGCGTTGCAGTTGCCAGAACAAGGCTTTATCGAACGGCGACCACCGGGGAACACGAACGTGGGCGACATCCAGCCCTGCGCGCGCCCACTCATTGCAGGTGGTGAAGAGTGAGTAATGGCCAATGGCCTCATAAAACGCATCGTCCTGGCCGTAACCGCGGCCCG
>JASLES010000002.1 GCA_030151005.1 Silvimonas sp. | reverse complement strand
GGTTTTTCCCGGCGTGCCCGCGCTTATCTGTACCCCACGTTTGAGGTGGTGGCGCAGTTTCCGGTCATTGGCTGGATTCCGCTGTTGATCATCTTTGTCGGGATTGGTGAGCCGCTCAAAGTGCTGGCGATCTCGCTGGCGGTGATCGTGCCGGTGACGGTGCAAACCACCAAAGGCATCGCCCAGGTACCGCGCCCCTTGCTGGATGTCGCCCGCGTATACCGTTTCAGCCTGCCCCAGGTGATCACCCGTGTGGTGTTACCCAGCGCCTTGCCTACCCTCTTCAACGGGTTGCGTCAGGCCGTCATGCAGGCGTGGCTGGCCCTGGTGTTCGTGGAACTGCTGGCCGCAGGTGAAGGCGTGGGTTACCTGATGGTCTGGGGCCGCCAGTTGCTCCAGCTTGATCTGGTGGTCGTCGCCATGGTGCTGATCGGCGTGGTCGGCGTGGTGCTGGACCGGCTGCTGGCTTTGCTTGAGCACCGGCTGCAACGCTGGCCTCGTAACGCGTTTTAAGGAGAACTCCATGTCTGCTTCCCAATCCCGCCCTGCTTTCTGGCAACGCGACTGGCGTGGTGTTGTGGCCCCACTCTTATTTGTGCTGCTGTGGCAAGTGGCCGCAAGCGCCGGTTGGGTCAATACCAGGTTGATCGTCAGCCCGTTGGCCGTGCTGCAAGCCGGCTGGCAAGAAATCACCGCCAACGGCTTTGCGCATGCACTGGCCGCCAGTCTGGCTCGTGACCTTGCCGGTTTTGTGCTGGGCAGCCTTGCCGGTATTGCGTTTGGCGTGTTGCTGGGCTTGTCCCGCTGGGCGGATCGCCTGCTGGGGCCGACCTTTCATACGCTGCGCCAGATCAGCCTGTTTGCGTGGATTCCGCTGATCTCTATCTGGCTGGGCTACACCGACCAGGCGCGAGTTTTATTCATTGCGGTGGCGGCGTTTTACCCGGTGGTGCTGTCCACGCACGAGGGCATTCGCGGCGTGGGCCAAGCGCAGCTTGAAGTCGCCCGCGTTTATGGTTTTAGCCGCTGGCAGCGGCTGGTGCGGCTGGTGCTGCCTGCCGCCTCGCCGCAGATTCTGACGGGTCTGAATCTGGCATTGATCTACGCCTGGCTGGCGACTATCGGTGCCGAATTCTTGCTGCCCAGCTTTGATGCCACCGGCGTTGGCGCCACCGTGATCCGTGGTCGGGCCGCGTTCCGCGTCGATGTGATCATCGTCGGCATGCTGGTGATTGGCCTGACTGGCTACGCGCTCAACCGCCTGGCGCAGCGACTGGAAGACCGCTTGCTGATCTGGCGCGGCCCTGCCCATTAACTGACTCATCCCCCTTTCATATTCTGAGGACTTGCCCATGTTCAGCCTGAAAACCCTGCGCGGCCCGCTGGCACGCCTCACCCTGGCGCTGACCGCGTTCGGCGTGGCCGTCGGCGCCTATGCCGAAGCCCCACCCACCGTAATCCATATTGGCGTGGCCACCCCCAAAACCGGCAATCCGCCCGCCTTTACGGTCGGCCCGGTCGGGGTGGCGTATACCCGCGGCTTGATTGAAGAAGAATTCAAGAAAGACAACGTGAAGATCGACTGGGTGTTTTTCCGGGGTGCTGGTCCGGCCGTGAACGAAGCCCTGACCAACAAACAACTGGATTTTGCCTTCCAAGGGGATCTGCCCTCTTTGGTGGGCAAAGCTGGCGGCCTCAATACCCGGCTGATTGCACTGGCCGGCACCCGCCAGCACGTTTATCTGGCGGTGCCGCCAGATTCACCCATCAAAAGCGTGAAAGACCTCAAGGGCAAGCGCGTCGGGTTTTCTATCGGCACCAATATCCAGACCCCCATCAACCGCATTCTGGCCGCCAATGGGCTGACCGAGCGGGATATCCGCGTGGTGAACCTGTCGGTTGAAGGCATCGCCCCGGCGCTGACCAGCAAGTCGATCGATGCGGTGTTCTCCTGGGTGCAGATCTTGCCGCTCAAAGATAAGGGTCTGGCGCGCATTGTGTTTAGCGACCACGAAAACGCCGCGTATGCATGCAATTCTGGCGTGCTGGTGACGGACGAGTTTGCCAAAAAATATCCGCAAACCACCACGCGCCTCTTGAAAGCGTTGCTGCCCGCCAACCGCTGGCTGGCCGATCCGGCCAATACCAACGCCTATATCAGCCTTGTCGCCAAAATGGGTTTCCCGGAAAAAACCCTGCATGAAGACCAGGACGGTGAAGACGCATTGCTGCAATCGAGCCCCTTGCTGACCGACTATGCCCTGAGCCTGTATCAAGGCGTGGCCGATGATGCGTTCCGCCTGAAACTGGCGCGCACACGGGTGGATGTCAAACAGTGGGCGGATAGCTCTTTTCTGACGGCGGCGCTGCAACAATCCCAACTGACGGGCTTCTGGCCGACGCTGGATAACAGCGGCCGCAAGCTGGCGGCCAAATGAAATTGCCGGGAGAGCCCATGCTGACCCAACAACCCTTGCTGCCGCTGCCCACCGCGCCAGAACCCGCTGCCGCCCGGCCGCACTGGCAATGGCGCTGGCCTGATGGCGCTCGTGTGCTGATTGCGCTGGTCTTTCCGCTGGGTTTGCTGCTGCTGTGGGCACTGGCCGCCCGCAACGCGTGGATTGCCCCGCAAATCCTGCCCAGCCCCGCCACGGTACTGGCCGCATTGTCTGAGCTGGCGCAAAGCGGCGATCTAACCCGCAATGCGCTGGTGAGCTTCTGGCGTGTGATTGACGGCTTTGCGCTGGGCGCGGTGCTGGGTTTGCTGCTGGGCATCGGCTTTGGGCTCTCCAGTTTGTTCCGGGATTACGTCTACCCGCTGTTCAAGGCCATTGCGCAGGTCCCCGTGCTGGGCTGGCTGCCGTTTCTGATCTTGCTGCTGGGCATGGAAGAAGCCCTGAAAGTGGTGTTGGTCGCCAAAGCGGTGATGGTACCGGTGGCCATCAACACCGATCAGGGCATCCGCAGCGTGCCGGCGCAATACCTGGAAGTGGCGCGCATTTACGGTTTTGGCCGCTGGCAACGCCTCACCCACGTGATCCTGCCCGGGGCGCTGCCAGGTATCTGGAATGGCATTCGCTACGGGCTCACCAACGCCTGGCTGGCACTGGTGGCAGTAGAACTGCTGGCCTCCAGCGAGGGTCTGGGCTTTTTGATCGTCTACGGCCGCCAGTTGTATCAACTGGATGTGGTGCTGGCCGCCGTGATCATCATTGGTGGCGTGGGCTTTGTGCTGGACAAGCTGTTATCCGTGATCGAAAAACGCCTGCTGCGCTGGCGTCGTGACGCGTTTTAAGAGGAAATCATGACCACATCAACACCCTCCCGCTCCTGGTCACGCTTTCTGCACCCCGCCGCAGTGCCACCGGCCCTG
Organism: Silvimonas sp.; assembly: GCA_030151005.1. Classification (GTDB taxonomy): domain Bacteria; phylum Pseudomonadota; class Gammaproteobacteria; order Burkholderiales; family Chitinibacteraceae; genus Silvimonas. Next base: position 1,639 of record JASLES010000002.1, on the reverse strand, counting down.
CGCGGCTGGGTATTGCCTGCGTTGATCTTGTTCTTGTGGTGGGCTGGCTATGCCAGCGGCCGTATCGCCAGCCCGTTGTTTGTCTCACCTGGCAAAGTGGTCGATTCCGCACTGGAACTGATCCGTACCGGCACGCTGTGGCAGCAATTGGGCGCCAGCCTGGCGCGAGACCTCACCGGTTTTGCAGCCGGTACGCTGGCCGGACTGACGCTCGGACTAGTACTGGGCTTGTCCCGCCTGGCCGAGAACGTCGTTAACCCGACGCTCAACGCCTTCAAGCAAGTGTCGATCTTTGCCTGGGTGCCGCTGATCTCGCTGTGGTTTGGCCTGGGCGATCTGGCCAAGATTGCCTTCATTGCCCTGGCCGCGTTCTGGCCGGCGTTCATCAACACGCTTTCTGGTGTGCGCGGCGTCCCGAAAGACCTTGTAGAAGTAGCGCGGGTGCTGGGGTTTGGTCGCCTGCAACTGGTGCGCCGTGTGGTCTTGCCTGCCGCCCTGCCCGCCATTTTCAGCGGGGTTTATCTGGCGCTGATCTACGCCTGGCTTGCCACCCTGGGCTCGGAATACCTGCTTACCGCCGGCGTGGGCATCGGCAACCTGTTAACAGACGGCCAGGAGCAGTTCCGCATGGATAACGTCTTGCTGGGCGTGATCCTGGTCGGGCTAATTGGCTTTGGTTTTACCGCATTGGCCGGCGGCCTTGAGCGCTACCTCACCCGCTGGCAGCGCCGCTGACCCGCACTATCCAACATTCAAAAGGAAACAACCATGGCACATGCAGCCACTCTGGATATCCGCAATCTGGGCAAGCTTTACCCGGTCTCTGGCGAACCCAAACCGGTGCTGGAAAATATCTCGCTCTCTATCAAACCGGGCGAATTTGTCAGCATCGTTGGCGCCAGCGGTTGCGGCAAATCCACGCTGTTGCGTTTGATTATTGGTCTGGAACAAGACTATCAGGGCGAAATCATCCTGGATGGCCAGCGCATTACTGGCACCAGCCTGAATCGCGGCATTGTGTTCCAGGAACATCGTTTGTTCCCGTGGCTGACCGTAGAACAGAACGTGGGCCTGGGTTTACTCAATAGCGAGCAAAGCGCTGCGCAGCGCAAGAAAGCCATCCAGGAACACATTGATCTTGTAGGCCTGAAAGGATACGAAAACGCCTACCCGTATCAGTTGTCTGGTGGCATGAGCCAGCGCGTCGCCATCGCCCGTGCATTGGTGAACCGGCCAGAAGTCTTGCTGCTGGACGAGCCCTTTGGCGCCCTCGACGCACTGACCCGCAATTACTTGCAACAAGAACTGCAACGCATCTGGGAGCAAGAAGGCATCACCATGATTCTGGTGACGCATGATGTGGAAGAAGCAGTGTACCTGGGCGACCGTATTGTGGTGATGCAACCGCGCCCAGGCCGGATCAAACGCATTGTGGACGTCCCGCTGGCCCGCCCGCGTGATCGGGGCAGTTACGAATTTGCGGCGATCAAGGAAGATGTGTTGCAGGAGTTTGGCGACGGGAAGCTCTCTGCTGACCTGAGCGTGCGCCGACCAGACCCGGTCAGTGCGGGGGAGTGGCATTTTGCGTGGTGATGAGGTTTTTTTGAGGGTTGCACAAGCCCCGCCGGTGGCGGGGTTT
>JASLES010000490.1 GCA_030151005.1 Silvimonas sp. | reverse complement strand
TGCTCCTTGCAGCGGCACGCAGCAAAATTCATCGCCCACGGCCAGTTCCAGATGTTGTGCTGTGCCGTCAGGCAAGGCGACGGTCGCCGCCAGTTCAGCGGGCAGATCGACCACCGCACAGCGAAAGTCTTCGCACAAGGTATTAGCCAGCAACCAGCGCGTGCCGCCCTCGCCCGCCGCCTTTCCCGACACGGTATGGCGCTCGCTTTGGCGCACGGATTCACACATATCCACATTGGCGGTCAACACCGGGCCGGCATCAAAAATGTCGACGAAACCATCTGGCTCGAAACCTTCTTCCACATGTATGGCATAAGGGAGTTCGGCCTGCGGATGCGGCTCGCCCAGCGCGCGTTGCGCGGCTGCTGGCAGCAAGGGTACATACAAGGGGTAGCTGGGCATCACTTCGGCAATAAAAGTGGCGCTGCGGCCGCCAGAGGCGATCTCGACATCCGCAAAATCACGCTGGAAGAACTTGCGGCCCACGGCCTCCCAGAAAGGGGAGTCGCCCTGGTCGTCGGTCACCCCAAGCAGCACGGTAAAGATATCCGGTGCAAAACGTTCACGATGCTGCGCCACGAACAACAGACGCGCGCGGGACAACAGGCGTGTGGTGGTCGTGCCGGCCAGTTCCGGATCAATGTAATAGCCCGTCAGCCGGCTTTTGCCGGTGAGCTGGTGCGAGATGGTCAGGGCATGCACCTTGCGATTGACCTTAAGCTCACGCGAGGCATGGATCAGTGCGTCGTTTCTGAAGGCATAGAACGGTTCGCTATACCCGGCCGAGGCCACGATACTGGCCGTGCCATAAAGGCGGCCGGTGTCGGTGTCTTCCAGCACAAAGAGGTAGAACTCTTCGCCGGGCGTAATCACATCGGCCCGAAAGGAATCCTGTGACAATGCCAGACGCTTTTCCAGCGCAGCGCGATCTGGTGGCAAAGAGTGCAGCAGTGGCCGCGCAGCGCGGGCCATTACTTCAAGCTGGTCCAGGTCTGAGAGCCTGCCGGGTCTTACCAGGAGCATGGGTGCCATCCATTTGAAAACGGGGTGCGCACGGTTTGCGCACCTTGTCATTCTAGGAATTGCGCGGTGCGGCATCTTGCCTGTTCACGACGCAAACTTGTGTTTTGTGTGTGGGAGGATGGAAATGGCAAACAACGACGTGTGCTGGATAACCGAGCCCCGCATCCCACTATATTCGTCATTCCTGCGCGGCAGGAATCCAGTACGCCCACCCCAGGTGGGCTTTGCTGGCAAGAACACAAAGGTCAGCGCCTGCGGCGCACCTATTTACAACTGGATTCCGGCTCAGGGCCGGCATGACGAGTCTGGGGTATGCCAGCCCTGCGCCTCACACCTCACGCCCGGCCTGATAGTTGCGCCGGTCTTCCCGTGGCGTCACACCAAAATGATCGCGATACACGTTGGAAAAATGCGCCGCAGAAGTAAAGCCACATGCCAGGCCAATCTGCAGCACGGATTTACTGGAGCGCTGCAACTGGGCACGGGCTTTTTCCAGCCGCAGCGCCAGGTAATAGCGCGATGGCATGGCATCCAGATGCTGCCGGAAAATACGTTCCAGCTGCCGGCGCGACACTCCGACCAATTGCGCGAGGTCATCGGTGGTTAGCGGTTCTTCAATATTGGATTCCATCAACCGCAGCGCATCCGCCAGTTTGGGGTGGCGCTCACCCGGGCCGGTAACAAAGGGGATGCGCTGACGATCACTGACCGTACGCAATGGTCCGCAGATCAAGTGCGTGGCCACGCGATCGGCCAGTTCTGCGCCGCAATCCTGACCCATCATGGCCAGCAGCGCGTCCACAGTGGCCAGCGCGCCGGCACAGGTCAGACGGTTACGGTCCAGTTCAAACACATTCTGGGTCGGGATAACGCGTTCAAACTGTTCGCTGAACGCGCTGAAAATCTGCCAGTTGATGCTGGCACGGTAGCCGTCCAGCAAGCCGGCCTGGGCCAGCCAGGACACGCCAGCGCCCATGCCTGCGACACGGCGGCAATGCCGGCCTGCGCGCGACAACGCACTGACCAACAAGGGGGAGCCACCAAATGGGCGATATTCGTCGGCGAGCACCATCAGGGTGTCGCACTGGATGGCGTCAGTAAAGACGCCCTCTGCGGGGATCTCCACACCACTGCTGCTGCGCAGGGGTCGGCCATCGTGGGTGAGGATGTGCCATTGATATAACAGCCGGCCTTCCTGCTCGTTGGCTTCACGCAGGGTGTCGAGCACGCTGGCCAGCGTCAGCAAGGAACACGGGGCCAGGAGAACCAGCGCCACCCGCAAGGTGCTGGCGCTGGCCGGTGCAGACGGCGTGCTCGCCATGGCCCTGTTGCCGTTTTACTTCAAACTGCCAGACAGAAACTGCCGCAGGCGTTCACTGCGTGGCGCGCCAAAGACCTGATCGGGCGCGCCTTCTTCTTCGGTACGGCCCTGATGCAGGAACATGACGTGGTTAGAGATATTGCGGGCAAAACCCATCTCATGCGTGACCACGACCATGGTGCGGCCTTCTTCGGCCAGCTTTTGCATCACCTTCAATACTTCACCCACCAGTTCCGGGTCCAGCGCGGAAGTCGGCTCATCAAACAGCAGTACATCCGGATGCATGGCCAGCGCGCGGGCGATGGCCACACGCTGTTGTTGCCCACCGGACATATGCGCCGGATATTTGGCTTCTGTTTGCGGCGTCAGGCCCACCTTTTCCAGATAATGGCGGGCACGTTCTTCGGCCTCAATGCGTGACAGGCCCAGCACGTGCATTGGCGCTTCAATAATGTTCTCGATTACCGTCAGGTGAGACCAGAGATTGAAGTTCTGGAACACCATGGCCAGTTTGGTACGAATCTTTTGCAGCTGTTTGGCATCCTGCACTTTCAGCGCGCCATTTTTGTCCGGCACGGTGAGGACTTCTGTTCCACCCACCATGATCTTGCCGGCGTTGGGTTGTTCCAGAAAGTTGATACAGCGCAGGAACGTGCTTTTGCCCGAGCCCGATGAGCCAATAATGCTGATTACATCGCCGGCTTTGGCTTCCAGCGAGACGCCTTTGAGCACTTCATGATCGCCATAGCGTTTGTGAATATCCTGAACGCTCAACATACGTGTTCTCCGTGCGGGGCCTGGCCCATGGTTTTCTTCAAATTCATAGCAACAATCTTCATGGTTTAACGTCCTGCGGGCGCTTGAAACGCCAGCCATTTGCGCTCGGCAATCCGGAACAGGTAAACCAGCACAAACGACACCACCAGATACAGCACGGCGGCAATACCAAAGGCGGTGAACGGCTGATAGGTAGCGGCATTCACGTCGCGGGCCACCTTCAACAGGTCAGGTACGGTGGCGGCAAAGGCAATGCTGGTGGCGTGCAACATCAGGATCACTTCGTTGCTGTACATCGGCAACGCGCGGCGCAAGGCTGAAGGCAGAATGATGCGCCGATACAGCGTGAACCAGGACATGCCAAAGGCGCGCGCGGCTTCGACTTCACCGTACGGAATATTGCGGATCGCGCCGACGAAGATCTCGGTGGTGTACGCACAGGTATTCAGGGCAAAAGCCAGCACGGCGCAGTTGAAACCATTGCGGAAAAACATCCCCAGCAATTCGGTTTTCTGCACAAAGGTAATGCCGTAAATGCCGGAGTAAATCAGCAGCAACTGCACATACAACGGCGTACCACGGAACACGTAGCTATAAATGCGCACCGGGATCGACAACGCCTTGTATTGCGACACGCGCGCCGTTGCCAGCACCAGCGCCATGGCAAAGCCAATCGCCAGCGAGAGCACCAGCAACCACAGCGTCATCGCCAGGCCCGACATTTGCGAGCCGTCGTTATACAAATACGCTTGCCAATACGTTTGCAGGGTTTCAATCACCGTCACAGTTGCGCCCCCCGCACGCCCACGGCGTAGCGCTTGTTCAGTTTGTTCAGCACGAGGTTGGAGAGCGAGGTCAGCACCAGGTAGATCGCCCCTAGCCAGATCATGAAATAGAACATGTTGAAAGTCCCCTTACCGGCATCGGTCGCGGCTTTCACAAGATCAGACAGCCCGATGATCGACACCAGTGCGGTCGCCTTCAGAATCACTTGCCAGTTATTGGCCAGACCCGGCAAGGCAAAGCGCATCATTTGCGGAAACAAAATGCGGCGAAAAACCTGCCCACCCGTCATGCCAAAAGCGTGCCCGGCTTCCAGCTGACCCCGCGGCACCGAGATAAATGCCCCGCGAAAGGTTTCGGTGAAATACGCACCGTAGATAAAACCAATGGTCAGCACGCCCGCCAGAAACGGGTTGATGTCGATCTGGTCCCACTTGAGTGCATCGGTCACCTGATTGAGGCCGATCTGGATGCTGTAGAAAATCAACAGCATCAGAACCAGATCCGGTACGCCCCGAATCAGCGTGGTGTATGCCGTGGCAATGAGCCGCAGCGGCGTAGAGCGCGACAGTTTGGCCGAGGCACCCGCCAGGCCAATCACCACCGCCACCAGCAAAGAGAGCAGCGCCAGTTGTATGGTTTGCCATACCCCGGTCAGCAGTACTCCGCCATATCCATAAAACATTGAACCGTTCCTCAAGTATTTTTTGCAGCAGGTTCAGGCAAACCGCGCCGGACTATATGGCAGCGGGTCGGTCAACGGTGTCTCACCAGTCATCATTTGCGCCACCAGCCGGCCGCAAACCGGGCCCAGCGTCAGGCCATGATGATTGTGCCCAAAGGCAAACCACAATCCTTCATGCCGCGGAGCGGGCCCCATGAGCGGACGCATATCCGGCGTGCACGGGCGTCGCCCCATCCAGGGTTGCATATCTGTACGCGCGCCAAAATCGAACACCTCGCGCGCTTTGGCTTCGGACTGATCAAGCTGCACCGGGTTGGGCGCAGCGTTTCTGGCCGCCAGTTCTACCCCGGTCGTCAGGCGCAGTCCGCCACGCATGGGGGTCAGTACATAGCCTTCTTCCAGATCAACCACCGGGATCACCAGCGGCGTCGTACCCATACGGTAATGCATGTGGTAACCACGTTTACCCAAGAGCGGCACGTGATAACCGTATTTTTCTGTCAATTCTGTGGACCAGGGGCCCAGCGCCACCACTGCCCGCGGCGCACTGATTACGCCAGCGTCGGTCTGGACTTTCCAGGACAAGCCTTCGCGGATCAATGTCAGGGCATCGCCCTTCACCAACTGGCCACCTTCACGCACAAACAGTGCGGCGTAACCGGCAACCAGCGCACCCGGATCGCTGACGGTTTTTGGATCCAGCCAATGAAACGCCCCGACAAAGCCCTCGCCCGTTGCGGGTTCCAGCGCGCGCAGTTGTTCCCCAGTCAGTATCTGCATTTTCAGGCCATGTTGCGCGGCCAGTTTGATGGCCTTGGCGCTTTCTTGCGCAAACAGCGCTGGCGTGCGGTAAGCCTCTAGCCAACCCGCATCACGCACCAGATGGTGCAGACCGGCACGCGCAATCAGTTCGTCGTGCTCGGCCACGCTGCGTTCAATCAGCGGCAGCATGTCGGCGGCGGCTTTGGCCAACCGGTTCGGGCGGGATTCACGCCAGTAGCGCAATAACCAGGGCGTCATGGCCGGCAGTGCAGCAGGCTGGTAACGCAGGCTGGATGAATGATTACGTGCGTAATGCAGTACGGTGCGCAAATCCTGCGGAAAACCATAAGGCACCACGGCAGAGCGCTCGATCAGCCCGGCATTGCCAAAGCTGGTTTCCTCACCCGGGTCGCGCCGATCCACCAGCGCAACCTTCAGACCGCGATCCTGCAGATGAATGGCCGTGCAGACGCCGACAATACCGGCGCCCAGAACGATGACGTCTGCGTGCATGGATAAACCCGAAAACTGATTCTGAAAAGGCACCTGATCAGGCGATCACGTTGATCGCCCGCCAGGTTGGCGTTGCCGGTGCAGGACGCATCGGCAACGCTCGCCACGAGCCTTGAGCTACTCACCCAGTGCGCCAGTCAGCGCAGCCGGGTCAGTCAAGCTTACTTGGCGATAATGTCACGCTTGAAGTACTTCATCGACAGCTTGCTGAACGAGCCGTCTTTCTTCAGCGAGTCGATGGCAGCCTGCACCTTGGCACGCTGCGGATCACCCTTGCGCATGCCAAGGCCAGTGCCTTCGCCCAGGGTGTCCGGGTCAGACAGCGGCGCGCCAGCGTAGTCAAAATCTTTACCGGCCGGCTTGCTCAGGAAACCATCCATGGCGGTTTGCGATTCTTGTACGGCGGCGTCGATACGGCCGGCCACAAGGTCAGCGTAAACCTGGTCCTGGTCCTGATAAGACGTCACCTTCACACCCGCGGTGGCCCAATGCTTCTTCAGGTAATCTTCTTGCGACGAACCTTGCAGCACGCCCACCGTCTTGCCCTTCAGACTGGCGGTAGTCGGCATCAGGTTAGAGCCGCGCTTGGCCACCATCTGGATCGGCACGATGTACACCGGGCTGGTGAAATCAATGGCCTGCTTGCGCTTGGCCGTGATGTTCATGGCCGAATTGATGGCGTCGAACTTGCGGGCTTGCAGCGCCGGGATCAAACCATCAAAGCTGTTCTCAACGTAAACGCATTTGACCTTCATGCGCTCACAGATCATGTTGCCGATTTCAACGTCAAAGCCTTGCAGCTTGCCGTCACCCGATTTGCTTTCAAACGGGGGGTAAGTGGCTTCCAGACCCATCTTGAACGTATCCTGGGCGTGCGCGGCACCCATCAGACAGACAAGGGCAGAAGCACCCGCGCAAAAAGCCATCTTCCAGTTCATGTTTTCCTCCAGACCACAAGTTGATGCATATCGCTTTGCGAGCACGCCGCCCCGGCAAACGGGGCTTTAGCGCGCACACACGCGTTATACGATGCCGGGATGCATGAATTCTGACAATTCGGGCTTCCACCACTTTTGCGACATTTTTTGCATCGCAGCAGCGGGAAAATTACCGATATCAAAACACTGTCATACCGGTGCTTCGCAAGGTCGTACCCCTTCAATGTGCCGCGCCTGACGTTTTATAAGAATGCAGTGCGTGACCATTGCGGTGGTTTTTCTGTTTTGTTCTGGTGATGCTGGCTGCCTGTCCTGAAGCTGCCGGTCGCTTTGGCCTGGTCTTTATGGGAGAACCCGGGCCGATATGCAACCGGTTCCCAGCATGCCCATCACCCGGCGGTCGATCTTGCGTGTTCACGACAAAAACTGTCGCAACTGAACCGCTGCCATTTCTTTTTACTGCCGCGCCTGCCCGCGCCCCCGGCTGACGCGCCGCAACAAGACACCCGCCCTGCAAACCGCGCCCGGCCTTTGTTTTTGCTTTTTAAAAACAACCCTGTAAGCGCAAAAATTTCACATATGCTGAAAGCGCAACCGGCTGATTTGTGCGTCAGGTTGCGGACGGCTCTGCCATTGTGAGAAATATACTTTACATCCATAATGGATTTTAAATCTACAAACGGCATCACCCGTCTGGCTGCGCCGAACCGTGGCCAATACAGGCGAAGTCTTGGTTTGCAAGGCTTCGGGACTGGTGCGCAAGTGGCACTGTAACGGTATTGAGGAATCCTCATGACATACCTGAAACAAGACATTTCGCTGCCTGGCATGGGGCCTGGCATCGCGCCCCGCTTGGTCACGCATACCTTTGGCAACCCGCACGCCGGCAAGAGCGCCTATATCCAGGCCGGTTTGCACGGTGATGAGCACCCGGGCCTGCTGGTTATCCAGCACTTGCTGGTGCTCTTGAAAGCACTCGACCAGCAAGGTGCCATTGCCGGCTGTGTCACGCTGGTGCCTTATGCCAACCCCATTGGCATGGCCCAACGCGTCTTTGGTCCGATCGTCGGCCGTTTTGATTTTGAAAATGGTGAGAACTTCAACCGCAATTACCCGACGCTCTCTGACGCGGTGCGTGAACAAGTGGCCAGCGGCAAAGGTGCCGGCATGACCGCACGTGACTGGAAAGCGTTTTTTCAGGCGCAACTGGATGCCCAGCAACCCCCACGCCACGTCACGGGTGCGATGAAGCTGGAATTATCACGCCTGGCGATGGCGCACGATGTGGTGCTGGATCTGCACTGCGATACGGATGCCATTGCCCATCTGTATGCCTCACGCCTGCAAAGCGCACGCGCCTGCAAACTGGCCAATCAGATTGGCGCGCCGGTGGTGCTGGTTGAAGAACCGGAAAGCGGTGGGTATTCCGGCGGCAATTCATTCGACCAGATGCACGCCAATGCCTGGTCTGCCCTGGTAGAAGCGGGTTTGTTCACGCCAGAAACGGCAGGCTTTGCCGCCACCGTAGAACTACGCGGGCAGATCGACATCAGCGATGAACTGGCACAAAACGACGCGGAAGCCATTCTGGATTTTCTGGCGCAAGAAGGCGTCCTTAGCCAGGAGGCGGCTACCGGCAAGCCCCGCCCACACGGTGCCGCGCAGGTGTATCCGCTGGAAGCCGCGTCGCACATCCCCTGCCCATGTTCAGGCGTGGTGGTTTACCTGAAAGAACCGGGCCAGCAAGTTCTCAAGGGCGAGGTGATTGCCGAGATCGTCACCATTGATGGCGACCAGTTCAACGAGCGCGTGCCCATTGTAAGTGATGTCGATGGTGTGCTGGTGGTCCGCCAGTTGCACCGCCTGGTACGGAATGGCCAGCGCGCCGCATTTGTGGCGGGCCATGCCCTACAACCGGGCCATCGCGCCAGTAAGCTGGTGCTGGATTTCTGACCACAGGTTGATCCCTGAACAGCCAGATGCGGGCGGCACTTACCCTCCCGTATCTGGCCCGCGCAACCCGCTTTATTATTTATTGCTATTGCCCCTGTTTGCCCCCGGGGCGCGCTGTTATCAACGTTTTACCAAAGGTTTTGTCCATGATGTCCACCCCCGCTCCCTTGATTGCCGACGCCGCCACAGTCCGCGCGTTGTTGTCCCGCCTGGATGTCCGCAGCGTGCTGCAAGAGACTTTCCACGCCCTGGGCAATGACCAGGCGGTGCAACCAGCACAAACGTTGACCTTGTTCCCGCAAGACATGGGCGACTTCATCACCTATCAAGGCGTGCTGGCCCATGCCGGTGTGTTTGGCGCCAAACTCTCGCCCTACATCGTCACGCCGGGCAAACCGGTCATCACCGCCTGGACCATGCTGATGTCCATGCAAACCGGCCAACCCCTCTTGCTGTGCGATGCAGGCCAACTGACCACGGAGCGCACAGCCGGCACCACCGCACTGGCCGTCGATTACCTGGCTGCGCCAACCGCCAACCGCCTTGCCATCATCGGTAGTGGTGCCGTGGCGCAGGCGCATTTGCGTCACGCCGCCAAACTGCGCAGCTGGAGCCACATCAGCGTGTACTCACCCAAGCTGGCCGAGCGCCCGGACCAGCAAGTCGCATGGCGCGCGCTCGATAGCCAGGTAGAGATCGCCGCCAGCACAGAACAATGCGTACGCGATGCCGACGTGATCATGCTGTGCACTTCATCCGGCACGCCAGTACTGGACCCGGCCGACCTGACCCGCCCGGCGCTGCTGACCTCAATCAGCACCAACGTGGTCCGCGCCCATGAAATCCCGCCCGCCGCCCTGCCGGGCATGGCCGTCTACTGCGACTACAAACGCACCACCCCCGCCAGCGCCGGTGAGATGGTGGTGGCCGCTGACCGCTATGGTTGGTCTGCGGGCAACGTGGTGGGTGATCTGGCTGATCTGGCCAACCGCCGTTGCGCCCTGCCCGACTACAAAAAACATGCATTCTTCCGCTCTATTGGTCTGGGTCTGGAAGACATCGCCATTGCGCATGCGCTTTATCAGGTATTGCAAACCGGACAGTAATTTTCTCGCCATGTTTGGTACTGTTTGTGGCATGTTACGCGGCGTTCATCGACCCTTGCGGGACCATGCATGACCCAGAAAAAGAATGCGACCGGCAAAACCGTGTTGCTGGAGCGCTACCGCCACGTGGCAGACGGCATTGCCACGCTGTTTTTCCCGTATGCAGAAGTGGTCATTCACAATCTGGAAGACCAGCGCGTTGTGCATTTGGCCAACAACCTTTCCAAACGCCAGATCGGTGACGACTCTGCACTGGAAGAACTGCGCGACGCCGAGCGCGTCATGGGCCCGTACGAAAAACTGAACTGGGACGGCCGGCGCATGCGCTCGGTGAGCATGGTGCTGTTTGACGATGAACAGACCGCCATCGGCGTGATGTGCATCAACTTCAACATTGCCGTGTTTGACGACATGCAAGCCGCACTCAGTCTGTTCATCAAGGGTGCAGGCGTCATTGCCCAGCCTGCCGCATTGTTCAAAGATGACTGGCAGGAGCGCATTAACACCTTTATGCATGGCTGGCTCTCTGAGCGACAACTCTCGCTCAATACCCTGTCACGGAATCACCGCCAGGCCCTGGTTGAGGCGCTGTATGAAGAAGGGGCATTCCAGCGGAAAAGCGCGGCGGATTATGTGGCCAATGTGCTGGGGATGGGGCGGGCGACGGTGTACAAGCATGTGAAGAAGTTGAAGGAAGGGGAGTGAGGCTTTGTTGGCGAGAACCACGGTGTAGCCCGGATGGAGCGATAGCGGGAATCCGGGGTAGCGAACCTGTTTATATTGTTACGTGTGTTAGCGCCTACGGCGCGAGTAAAGGCATTACATACCGGGGGTGCCCGGAGCACGTTACTTTCTTTGCTTCGCCAAAGAAAGTAACCAAAGAAAGGCGACCCATGCGACCACGCCCCTGCGGGGTTCCCTGCGCTTCTCGCAAGGCGCGGCTGGCTACGGGAACTCGCTTCGCTCAAACACCCCTTCGCCGAAACCCCGCGCCTTGCTGCGATGCTCGGCGTTGCCGGAGGGGAGGTACGTCAAAAGCAACGTCCAGAGCAAAAGCAACCCCATCCCATCCCCAACCCAGTCATTCCCCCTTGGCGGGAATCCAGTTGCACTGCAGGCAAATAACGTGACGGCTGGCCACCGCTGCCACTCGTTTTTTCCTGCTCAAGCAAGAACAATGGAGTAGCGGCGGCCCATTCTCATAAGAAATCCGCGCTTCACCCCATCTCAATTTCCGCCGTGCTTTGCAACATCACAAACGGCCCACCCAGCGTGGCGTTGTGGTGCGCAATGATGTCGCCGGCGGCCAGTTGTGGGGTGTCCATGCAGCTATGTGCATCGCTGGCCAGCACGGTAGCAAAGCCGCGTTCGCTGGCGTCCCGGCAGG
>JASLES010000487.1 GCA_030151005.1 Silvimonas sp. | reverse complement strand
CAGGGCGGTCAGCCCTCCTCTCTGATCGCCCCGAAAGGCCGCCTGCGCGGCCTTTTGTTTTATATCTCACCCCGATCAACGCCTTCACCCTCGCGGAATCTGGCCTTTCATAGCCAGCGGCAAACCGGCGGCCACCCAGATTACGTTGTCGCACACGCCGGCCAGCGCTTGATGCAAACGCCCGGCTTCATCAACAAATACCCGCGTGCCCGCACCCATGGGCACTACGCCCAGGCCAATCTCATTACTGATCAGCAGTAATTGGCCTTGGGCCTGCGCGACGGCATCCAGCAATTGCTGGCGGGCCGACTGCCAGGATTCGGGCAACGCTGGTGCAGCGGCCTCCACCCAACGGGCATCCTCTGCAAACAAGGCGTGAGAGAGCCACAGCGTCAGGCAATCCACAATCACGGTTTGGCCGGCAACACAGTACCGGGCGATAGCCTGCGGCAGCGTGGCGGCCACTTCATGGGTTTGCCAGTGGGCCGGCCGTTGCTGCTGATGGTGCGCAATGCGCGCCGCCATTTCTGCATCTGATGCCGTCGCGGTCACCAGTACGGTCACGGGTTGCCCGCTGGCTTGTGCCATCCGTTCTGCCAATGCGCTTTTACCGGAGCGCGCACCGCCCAGCAGCAAGGTTGTTGTCATGCGTTTTCCGTTCTTGCCAGATCTGGTCGCAGCGGGGCGGGCCAGTCCAGCCATTGTATTTCGCCGTACGGCACGGCCTGCACCAGACATGCATCCCAGGTGCGCGTGCGCGACCACAAGGCGCGGATTACCCCGGCATGCGTGATTGCCGTGATGTCTGGCTGGCCCGTTGCCGCCAGCGCATCAGCCCATTGCCATACGCGTGCCTGCATGTGGGCCAGGCTTTCGCCACCGTGAATGCCGGCATAGCCTGAGGCGATCCATTCATCCAGCGCCGCTGCGCCAATGTCTTGCCAGCGGCAACCTTCCCAGCGACCAAAATCCAGTTCTTGCAACCGGGCGTCTGCTTGCGCAGCTGCATCCAGCCTTTGCGCCAGTTGCCAGCAGCGGGACAAGGGGCTGCTGTACACCGGTGCCGCAGCGGGCAGCGCCTGGCGCAATGATTCAACGTCTTGAGCCCGCAGTGCATGCGCCAACGGCAGATCAAGCCGGCCGTAGCACAAGCCTGCGGCGTCCTTGACCGGAAAATGACGAATCAGTGCAAGGCGCACGCGCACCACACCAGATAACACGCCACTTCAGCCAGTTGTTGCGTCATGCCCAGCGTGTCGCCGGTGTAACCACCCAAGGTTTTGAGCAGATAACGCGCGACCGCAAAACGGACGACCAACCCGGTCAGCAGCGCCGCACCAATCCACAACGGCGGCAGCAATAACAAGGGCAATACGCCGAACAGTACCGCCAGCAACAAGCCCGCACCACCCAGCCGCGTAGCCACTGGCTTGGCTTTGCCGGCCGGGCGGACGTAATCGAGCGAGGCCAGCAGACTCACCGCCACCAGGCGGCTAAAGCCATGCGCGGCGACCAGGGCCAGCGCAATCTGCCCTATGGGCAAGGCGGCCAGGGTTTCCAGCTTGAGCAGCAGGCCCGCAATCAGCGCAATAGCGCCAAAGCTGCCAATGCGGGAATCATGCATGATTTCCAGCATGCGCTCGCGCGTGTAGCCGCCACCAAAACCATCCACCGCATCCGCCAGACCGTCTTCATGAAATGCCCCAGTCAGCCAGACGGTGGCAATCATGCTGAGCACCAGCGCCACCCGTAGCGGCAAGACCCAATGCGCCAGCCAGAAAACCAGCGCACCGATGACCCCAACCAGCACCCCCACGAGCGGAAAATACCGTGCGGCGCGGTCCAGGTCATCGGGCTGATAGCCGACCCAGGCCGGGATCGGCATCCGGGTGAAATAACCCAGCGCACAGAAAAAGTGGCGGAGCGGGTTATTCGCTGCGTTCACTCACGCCTGCCTCATCAAACGATGCCATGCGGTTCAAGAGGTCTACCGCCGAGCGCACCAGCGGCAACGCCAGTGCCGCACCACTACCCTCGCCCAGGCGCAGGCCCAGATCCAGCAAGGGGCGGCTGGCCCCCAGATGCAGCAAGAGCAAGCGGTGGCCTTGCTCGCCCGAACAATGGCTGAACACGCAGTAACCAAGTACGCCCGGGGCCAGTTTGCTGGCCACCAGCACGGCAGAAGTCACGATGAAACCATCGACCAGGATGGCGACGCGGCGGCTGGCGGCGGCCAGTACCGCCCCGACCAGCATGGCAATTTCCAACCCGCCCAGCGCGGCCAGCGCATCCAGCGGCGCGACGGCATCCGGATGACGCGCCAGCACTTGCTCCAGAATGGCCACCTTGCGCGCCAGGCCCGCGTCGTCCAGGCCCGTACCGCGGCCGGCACAGGCGGCGACGCTCTCACCCGTCAGGCGCGCCATCAGCAAGGCGGCGGCAGAGGTATTGCCAATGCCCATTTCGCCCAGCCCGATCAGCGTAACGCCGTCATCCGCCAGTTCATGCACAATCTGCGCGCCGGTTTCGATGGCCTGGCGCACTTGTTCCGCCGTCATGGCCGGGGCCTCAAGGCTATTGGCCGTGCCTTTGGCTACCGGGCGATCAATCAGCAGCGGATGCGGCGCGAAGTCTGCATTCACGCCAGCGTTGACCACCTTGAGTGCCATCTGGTTGCTGTGGCACAGCACGCTGATCGCGGCGCCGCCAGCCAGAAAATTCAGCACCATCTGCGGTGTCACTTCGGCAGGAAACGGGCTGACCCCAGCGCGGGCCAGGCCGTGATCGGCGGCGAACACCAGCATGGCCGGTTTGACGATCTGCGGGTCAAGTCGCTGCTGGATCGCCCCCAGTTGTACCGCCAGGGTTTCCAGTTGCCCCAGGCTACCCAGCGGCTTGGTTTTGCGATCAAACCGATGCTGCAACTGCGCGGCCAGCTGACTATCGAGCGCGGGAATCTCAAACGGGGGGAAGAGTTGTTTCATGGTCATTTTTTAGTCATTGTTGGTGGCCAGAGAAAACCGGGGATTACCTCAGCATAGCGCACCACCCGGCAAATCAACGGCCTGGCACCACGCCAGGCCGACTGTTTAACGCTTAAAAACCCGCGCCGTCATACGACAGGTTTACAAAGTACGCGCGGCCCTGGGTGTTGTAGTTCTTCACCAGTTCATAAGCGCGGTCAAACACGTTATTGACCCGCATACCCGCTTTCCAGTTTTTGCCCAGCGCGTAATCCAGACCCAGGCCGTAGATCACGTAGCCACCCATTTCGTTGGCATCTGTATTGGCAGCGTCATCAAACCGCTGACCCGCGCCCTGGGCGTCGGCCACCCAATGCCAGACACCAGACGTTTGCCCTACCGAAGCACTGCCAAACAGCTTGGCGCGACGCGGCAGCAACAGACCGGTGTCTTGATCAAACGGGTTCTGGCGGGTAATGCTGGCTGATACATCCAGCGTACCCAGCTTGCCCTGGGTAGAGAGCGTGCCGCCCACGATCTTGCCCTCGCTGAGGTTCTCCGGAATATAGTTGTTGTTGGCGTCGAGCACGATCAAGTCGCGGATGCGGTTTTCAAAACCCACCAGCGTGGTGTTCCAGCCGCCGGTTTCCCAACGCAGGCCGGCGTCAAAAGAACGGCCTTTTTCTGGCTTCAGGTTGGGGTTGGCACAGACATAGCCGCAATCGAAATACAGATCGTTGAAGGTCGGCGCATGAAAGCTGGTGCCAGCATTGGCGGTAAATTGCCAGGCCTGATCAAAATGGTAGGCGTACCCAATGTTGCCGGTGGTCTGATGGCCGTATTGCGAGTTGTCTTCCAGCCGCACATTGGCCTGCAGATGGCTGGCGCCAAAGTCATCCTGCCAGCCGCCAATGGCCGCTTTGGTGATGCGGCCATCAACATCATAGTCAGCGGTGCTGGTGACGGTTTCGTCCTGATATTCCGCTGCCAGTAGCCACTTGCCGTAACTGCTGGTGATGCGGTTTTCCCAGTTCACCTGCTTCTGGCGCGTGTCAAAGCGGCTGGTATACGGCACAAAGTTGGTGTAATCCCAGGAATCGGCATGCGACTGGTCTTGGGCCATGCCCACCGTCAGCGTGCTTTGCCAGGCATCGGTGAACTGGTTGCGGCTGTAGACGGCGATATTGCTCTGCGTTTCCCGCGACCATGGGTTGGCCGGGAACCCGCCCGCGTCATACGCGGCGTCGCTTTGCACGTACAGACCGCGAATGCCCAGTTCATTGGCATCGCCGAAAAAATGCGACAAATCAAAGTTGGCGGATGTCTGGTGATAGCCGTCGCGGTCCGGCTCGTAATAGAAAGTGTTGGCCGGCTTGGTCAGATTGAAGCCATCACTTTCCTTGTGGCTAAAGCCCACGGCGACGCGGGTGTCGTCTGCCGCTGCAGACAGACCGGTGGCGACATTCCAGGTGCTGTCCGTGCCGTACTCCGTATTGGCCCAGACATGCGGCGCACCCTGCCCCCGCTTGGTAAAAATCTGCACCACGCCGCCTACGGCATCAGAGCCATATAAGCCAGACGCCGGGCCACGCAGAATTTCAATGTGGTCAATGGCGGAAACCGGAATCAAATCAAAATTGGTACCGCCGCTTGTGGCCGTGCCCATGCGCAGACCGTCGACCAGCACCAGAGTCTGGTTCGCGTTGGCACCACGGATATACAAACTGGCAGGTTGACCAAAGCCGCCCGCGCGGGAGAACTGGACCCCCGGCACGCTGGCCAGCGCCTCGCCCAGCGTTTGCGCACCGGTGGCGGCCAACTGGTTGGCGGTCAGCACGGTAACGTCACTGGAAAGCGTATCGGAATTGGTGGCGATGCGGGTCGCAGTGACCACCATGGTTGGCTGGATTGCCGCACTATCGGCCTGCGCCACAGCGGCGGACAAGGCCAGAACAAGTGGCGACAGCCGCCACATACAGAAACCGGATTTAGACATGATGCCTTCCTGAAGCCTGCCCCACGCAGGCGTGCAATGATGGTGTGGAAGACACGCGATGTCGTCGCGGCCCTGCTGCTGCGCTCCCCAAACATTGAGGATAGCGCTGACACGGCCGCTGGCGATTTCCCGTCCGGACGCGCCCCGCGCCTTCCGCCTTGATGCGCACGTTGCGTGCGCATTTCGCAAGGCCGGTCTCCGGGCTTACCGCTCCTGCGTTCGCCTTCCCGACCCCTTGGGTCAGTGGCTTGTCTGAACGCATTCATTGCGGCTTACCGTTGCGGGGGCAGCTCAGGACTGATTGTGCGAGAACGCACAACGCACCTGATTCCCTGTTTCACCAGCCGTTAAGGCAGGCACCTTGCGAAGGCCCGGATTCTATCAGTATCGCCAGGTGCCCGCGAGCGCCGGCATGTATACGGCTGGTAAACCACAAAGCCCCCGGACAAATCGTTCGGGGGCTTTGGATCAAACACCAGATCAGATTTCTAGCCAGACATCTAGTCAGGCGCTGTTTTCCGCTTCTTTGCCCACGCCCAGCAAGTCTAGCTGATAGCGCACAAAGCGGCTGACTGTCCGGGCCGTCCAGCGCGCCAGTGCCAGGGTCAGCAGCAGCACAATGGTGCCAAAGGCCAGCAAAGCCAGACCAATCGGCAGCAATTTGCCGGAGCTGGCATCGCTGGTATGCAGTACGCGTTCCACTACTTTTTCGCCATCGCTATCGCTGTCTGCATCATCGGCATCCACGTCTTCCTTGTTGCCGTTTTTGACGATATGCACGTTCTCGGTGGTGACCTGCTGCGTAGCCGGATCAGTGCGGTCACCCCGAATTGCAGCTGCAGTGGCACGTGCGGAGGCTGCTTCCTGGCGGGCCTTGGCGGCTTCCAGCTGGCCGGCGGCGCGTTCCTTTTCACCCTCACCCGTGGCGGCATCCAGCGCTGCCTGGGCAGCGGCCACATCCGCCGCCGCAGCTGCAACGTCGGCATTGGCGGCCGCGCTGGCGGCATGCTTCTTGCCGTGGCGCGTACTGATATGAACGTTACCTTCGCCGCCCGTGATGTTGATTTCGGTTTCGCCCGTTTCCTTGTTGGCAGTGATTTCCACCGAATCACCCTGTTTCTGGTGCTGTTCGATGGCGTTCTTCACCGCTTTGGCGTCTTTACCGACAATCTCCACCCCGCTGTCATTGATGGAAATCCGGGCTGTGCCAGAGGCTGAACCCTTGGCGTGTGCATGCACCACACTGACTTCATCTTCCGCCGGCCAGCCAAAGGACCACTGCGAAATGCCGAGAATGGTGCAGATCAGACCGGCCAGCACCACGCCGCCAGAGAACAGAAAACCGGCCGTGAGCAGCAGCAGCCACACCAGCAACGGAATCGCCAGCACAAAGTTGAGCGCGCCAAGACCGGCGTACGCCGCCACCACTTGCCACAAGGTGCGGAACGACTTGCGGTCTTCCCAGTTTTGCAAGCTGGTGCGGGCATTGAGTTCTTTGGCAATCCGTTCCGGATCGCCCAGGCGTGTGGCGATTTCTTCTTCGGTATGGCCTTCTGCCAAACCATCCCGGAAAAATTCCTCGTAATCGCCAACGATCTCGTTGACCTCTTTGGGCGGTAAATGCCCAAGGCCGGCCCGCAATCGCAGCAAAAACGTTTTCTGGTTCATTCTTGCGCTCCCCCGCTGTGTTTTCCGTTTAATACACCGTCAACTTCAATCACAAACTCATCCCATTCCTGGCGCATTTCCTTCAGGCTGGCCAGCCCCGTATCGGTCAGACGGTAGTATTTTCGGGATGG
The DNA here is from genome assembly GCA_030151005.1 of Silvimonas sp. Lineage (GTDB taxonomy): Bacteria > Pseudomonadota > Gammaproteobacteria > Burkholderiales > Chitinibacteraceae > Silvimonas. The sequence goes on along the minus strand of JASLES010000487.1, from coordinate 2,203 downwards.
TCCGGAGTTCGACTCCACCAGATAGGTCGAGACCCAGTTCTCGTCCTGCAGGCGTCGCATCAACGGATAAATGGTGCCGTCGCTGATTTCCATGCTAGATGCGAGCTGGTTGACGATGGCCCAGGCGTAGCTGTCCCCTTGCGCCAGCACCGCCAGCACACACATGTCCAGCGCACCCTTTTTGAGTTGAGTCTTCATAGGCTGGTTGTTCCCCCTGCGGCCAACAACGCCGCTTGCGTGGTTACTTTATACGACAAGGTATCTTGCATTACAAGTATGGTGATGGCAGTCACGCTGATTTACAACAGGCCTACTTGCTGCCAGGGTGGTAGTCACTTATAAAAAATCCACACTGCAAAGGAGCAAGTTGATGAATATCCAGCTTTATCTGGGCCCGCTGGTCTCGTTGATCGCCGGCATCCTGATTCTGGTCATGCCCCGGTTGCTGAACCTGATCGTGGCTATCTATCTGATCGTCATTGGCGCGCTGGGCCTGTTTGGCGGCCATTTGCACTGAACCGGAGACACCACCATGACGGTAGCCAAACGCTTGCTGGTGCACGGTCGCGTGCAAGGGGTGGGATTTCGGTTTACCACCTGCATTGAGGCCAAACGGCTGGGGGTGAGCGGCTGGGTGCGCAACCGCCAGGATGGCACCGTCGAAATTCATGTCGAAGGTACAGCAGACCAGGTCGACGAGCTGACGGACTGGGCCAGTCATGGCCCACCCAATGCCCATGTCACCCGGCTGGATATCACCGCCACTGCGCTGGAAAACCTGAGCGGATTTACCGAGCGCGCTTAACGCCAGTTAGCCGAAATGGCTGAGCATGAATGTCAGGTAAGCCGCACACTCAGGCTGCCCTTCTGCCGGCGCCCAAGTGGCTTTTTCAGCCTCGGCGATCGGCGTATAGGGCCCTTGTTTACTCTCAAAAAACACGGAGTTGGGTTCGAGCGCCACGATACTGTGAAAAGTACCTGGCTTGATGTTAATCCCCATCGTCGCGCCGCCCGGGCTGAGTTCACAGGATTGAACAACCTTACCATCATTGTCAAAAACAAGGCAGCCGAAACGGCCGCTCAGAGCAAGGATGGTTTCTTCCTTGACCGCATCCAGGTGGCGGTGCGGCGGCACATAGGTGCCCGGCTGCAAGGCATTGAGCATGCGATGACAGAGGTCTTCATTGGCCTGATGGAAATTGCGGTTTTTGCGCAAACGTGGCGCAGATGCGGCTTCTGCGGACAGTTGAGCCAGCATGTTCTGGTCGATGAGAACCATGTCAGACATGATTGAAAAACTCCAGGCGAAAAAAAACCCGGGGACATTCAACCCCGGGTCCACCAACAACATCTACAAAGGAGAAACTATCAAGACGCAGCTGCTGCATCCCAACAGGCTTTCAAATCTATCTAAATCGTCAGGGATTGTCAAACAATTCAAGGGCCTGGAATTACGATCTTGCAACCCCAGTTGTTACGTACAACAGCGTATAATTTTAACTTTTTACCAGATACCCTCATGACCCTGCCCGACCCCAGAATGTACCCGCGCGTGAACGCGGCCAATCCGGCCATTCGCGCCCTGATGTCGCTGTTGACCGAACGCGAGGCAGACGCGGTCAAGACCAAAAGAGAAGCCCTGGAAACACTGGTGCGCGAATTGTTGCAAACCAATGACCATGCGGCTTTGAACGCTGCCCTGACCCAGGCCCCGTCGGATAATGCTTACAGCATATTTTGGGATACGCTGCGCACGACGGTGGAAAAGCCCGAGCCTTACAATGAGCAGTGGGCTGTGCCGTTTGCCATCCCGGTTATTCTGGTGGCTGGCGTCAAAGGTCAGGCGCAATTACCAGGGCGTTTATCTGATGTAGACGCGGTGCGCGAGCTACTCAAAAAGCATGGCATTTTCGCCACAGATTCCGATATCTGGTTGTCCGCACAACTGGCTCACCCGGAGCAACTTGCCCAGGTAAACCCGGCGCAACTGGCCCGCTGGCGCGACCAATTGCAATACGCCAGCGGCGGATTGCCAGTCACCTTCCAGGACGCCCCCGTACCGCTCAAGGATGAGGGTGTGTTTGTGCGTTATCTGTTTGGCGTAGCCATTCAGCACAAAAATGCCGATGCCGCAGTCAAACTGGGCGGTCAGGTGGGTGCATGGGGCGTGCCGCTGGCGCAGGAACTGGGCAAGCAATTGCAA
>JASLES010000442.1 GCA_030151005.1 Silvimonas sp. | reverse complement strand
GCCTTCCAGCGTGTCGCAGCGGTGAAACACGGTGTTGTCGGTGCTGAGCGCGGTGATCTTGCAGCCCAAGTGCGCGGCCATGATGTCGTCCTGATCTTCCGGATAACCAGCCTGGCTGACCCGGTTGCGGGCCTTGGCCAGTACTTGCTGCAACTGGCTGCGGTTACCAGTGAACATACTCATGGGTTTGGGCGCTTCGCCTTCAACCAGTTTGACCCGGATGATGGCGATGTCGTACGGACGCGCTTTTTTGGTGATGTACACACCGTCTTTGCGACGATCCAGCCCGGCTTTGAATTGCGGGTTGAAAATCTGGCTTACCACGCGATATTTGGCGGTGTACTGGCCATTGTCATACGCGGTCATGAACCATTCGCCCTGATCCATGCTGTTGCCAGCCATCCAGAAACAGTGGGCGGCGGTGACTGCGGTATCCGGCGAGATCAGCGTGGCGGTGCAATCGTATTGGCGATGCGTACGCATGACACCAATGGCGGCGTAAGTGGCGCCGAAGGGCGAGCGCACGATGATGCGGTCATCGTGACCGAAGAACATGATCTTGTGTTGCGCCGTTTCGCTGGGCGCGGCGTGCGCGACGTGCAGGCAGGCCAGCAGCAAGGCCAGCGCAAAAAAGAACCGTTTCATGTGCAGTATGGGCAAAAGTCAGGACAGGCATGGACGCAAGGATGGAAGCAATGTTCCCACCATTGCGGTAAATGGTGACACGATAAAACAAAAACGGGGACCGAAGTCCCCGTTTTTGTTGGCAATGCTAACTGTCTGTTGCTTAGGCAGCAGAAGCAGCGGATGCCTTCTTGTGCTTCTTGGACTGAGCCTTTTGAGCAGCAGAGGCAGCGGATGCCTTGTGCTTCTTGGCTTGAGCCTTTTGAGCAGCGGAAGCAGCAGAAGCCTTAGCCTTCTTGGCTTGAGCCTTCTGAGCAGCAGAAGCAGCGGAAGCCTTGTGCTTCTTGGCTTGAGCCTTTTGTGCAGCAGAAGCAGCAGAAGCCTTAGCCTTCTTGGCTTGAGCCTTTTGTGCAGCGGAAGCAGCGGAAGCCTTCACTTTCTTGGCTTGGGCCTTTTGAGCTGCGGAAGCGGCGGAAGCAGCGGAAGCCTTAGCCTTCTTGGCTTGAGCCTTTTGTGCTGCGGAAGCGGCGGAAGCCTTCACTTTCTTGGCTTGGGCCTTTTGAGCTGCAGAAGCGGCGGATGCCTTGTGCTTCTTGGCTTGTGCTTTTTGTGCGGTGGAAGCAGCGGAAGCCTTGTGCTTCTTCGCTTGAGCCTTCTGCGCTGCGGAAGCGGCAGAAGCCTTCTTGTGAGCGTGCTTCTCAACCTTCACCGATTTCACGGTGGAAGCAGGGGCGTCAGCAGCAACGCCGAAAGCGGCGGCGCCGGCGAACATCGCTGCAACGAGCGTAGCGACCAACTTGTTCATGGTAATTCTCCAACGTTTTTAAGAGATGCGGGACACGTTCTTGTCGTGTTGGAGTGGATTATTAGGAATTGCCTGAAAGAGGTCAGTGCGGGGATGGTTGCGTGTTGTAACTGAATGTACTTCGGTGGTGCATTAATCGCTCTTTTTGTTATTTACCGCACTGCATCAGGGCATGCTGATGGGCAGTTTTTCCTTTAAATACAAGGGCAGACCCACTACACGTCGCAGCGGGCCCGCGATCTGGTATTTACAGACGGTTGGCGTCTTTCAATGTGGTTGGCCAGAACAATAAAGCGCGCGCGCCGCCCATCGGTGAGGTTTCTATGCGCAAATTGCCGCCGTGCCCTCGCATGACCATGGCCACGATCGCCAGACCCAGACCATAACCACCGGTATTGCGGTTGCGGCTGCTTTCCAGGCGCTCAAACGGTTGTAGCAGCCGTTCACGCTCGGATTCCGGAATCCCCGGGCCGTTGTCGTCCACCATCAGCCGGGCCACGCCGTCAGACCAGGACAGCACCACCTGGATTTTGCCGCCGCCATAACGCTTGGCGTTGCTGATCAGGTTGGAGAGCACGCGGGACAAATAATAGCTATCGGCTGAGACCAGCGGCGCACGCAGGCCCGTGGTATTTTCCAGCGGGATGATATTGCCGCCGACCGACAGTTCAGACAGTTGCCGCTCCAGCCACGGCAGGATTTCCAGTGGCTGGATTTCCAGTTGCATTTGTGAGCGTTCCAGCTTGCGCAGGGTTAGCCACTCTTCGACCAGCTGGTCGATCTGTTCCAGATCACGCTCCATGCCGGCGGTCTGGGCCTCGGCGGGCGCGCCGGCTTTCAGTGCTTCCAGCCGGTAGCGCATGCGCGCCAGTGGCGTGCGTAGATCGTGTGAAATGGCGTCGATCATCTGCTGGCGGCTGGCGGTGAGTTCTTCCACATCATGCGCCATGCGGTTGAAGGTGGAACCCAGCGAAGAGAGTGGCGAGTTCTCCGAGAGTTCGGCCCGCACCTTGAAATCGCCACTACCCATCGCCCGGCTTTGCCGGATCATGCTGCGCAGGTCGTGGTAGAACGGGCGCATCCACAACCAGGTCGGGATGCCCAACGCGGCGCACATCAGCAGCAGACCCAGAATGTCCGGCCAGGAAATATTGTCCAGCCGGTTCAGGTACGGCACGGGCCCCAGAACCACAATCAACTGGGTGTCTGGAATACGGTGCAGATAGATGTCTTCATCTTCCAGCAAGATGATGTCGCCATCGGCCAGCGCTTTGCGATTGGGCGTGCTCAGGGTGTAGGCATCCAGCTGTTCGATCTCGACCGGCACGGGCAGCTTGCCCCGCATACGGCTGATTTCAGAGTGCCAGATGGATTGCGGCAGATCACCCAGTTCATCTTCCACAATGCTGATGGTGGTCTGGAAGATGTCGGTGAGGTAATGCTGGTTGATGCGCTCGATCATGTGCTTGTACAGGCCGCCAATAATGAGTGCGGAAGCCAGAAAGCACACGACGACGGTCAGGTAAAAGCGCAGGAACAACTGGCGCATGGCAAAGCCCGCCGGCAACGAGCGGCGAGAGCGCCGCACGAATACCGCGGCGCGGCGGTAAAGCGTGCGAATGATTCGGGATGGCTTGCGCATGGTGTGTGAGGCGTGAGGTGAGCGGGGTGAGGTGGCGACAACGTGCTTGTCGCAGGGGCCGGTTGCTCCCCTCATACCTCACGCATCATTCTTGCCACCAGATATCCGTGGCGAACAAATAACCCTTGTGGCGAATGGTCTTGATCTTGCGGGGCTCGATCGGATCATCTGCCAGTTTCTTGCGCAGGCGGCTAATGGCCACGTCGACACTGCGATCCAGCCCGTCGTATTCAATCCCGCGCAGGCGCTTGAGCAGGTGATCGCGCGAGAGAATCTCGCCGGCGTGGCTGGCCAGTTCCCACAACAGGTCAAAGTCACCGGTCGACAAGTGCAATGGTTCGTTGCGATAGGTGGCGGTGCGGTTACGGCTGTCGATCACAAGGTGACCGAAATTGGTGGTGGTGCGCTGATCTTTGGCTGCACTGATGGTCGGCGTGACCGAGCCGGTGGACTGGCGCAGATGGGCTTTGATCCGGGCGACCAGCACAGAAGGGGGCGTGGTTTTGACGACATAGTCACTGGCGCCAATCTCGAAACCCAGAATCTGGTTCATATCGCTGTTGAGCGAGGTCAGGATCACGATCGGGCCGGTATAGAACTCTCTGAGTTCGCGGCAGATGGTCATGCCATCCTTGCCGGGCAGCATCAGATCCAGCAAGACCAGTGCAGGTGGATTGGCGCGCACGTTTTCAATGACGTTGTTACCGTCTGCCTGATGCTCAACTTCAAATTCGAAGCTCTTCAGGAAACCGCCAATCAGATCGGCCAGTTCCAGGTCGTCCTCAACGAACAGAATGCGTTGGGTCATTGCTTAACTCCGCAGCTACTTTTCCGGTTTATCTATCTAAGGTGCGTTTCGGGCAGGGCGCGGGTCGCCGCTGCACTTATTACTGTGTGTCCAGTTGCCTTGTGATCGTGGCGTAAAGCGCATCGGTATCCAAAGGCCGCGTCAGCAAGCCATAACGGATGAGCTTGCCATTCCGGTAGACATCCACGCCATCAAAATCAATACCGATGAGGCGCTGATCACTGGATGTCTTGATCTGATCCAGCCAGAGGGCTTCTTGTTCCAGGGAGACGCAAGGTGTTTCTTGCCATTGCGCCGCGTCGCTGTAACCCATGCGGCCGAACCCCGCAATGTAACGCAAAGCCGTGACCTTGAGACGCCATACAGAAAAATCACCCAGCGCCAGAAACTGCGCCGTCTGGGGCTGATACCGTGCCAGCCGGGCGGCAAGCAAGGCCGAAGGGTCGACCGGCGCAGCTGTGCCGATCAGCGTGACCCGCTCGGCCGCAGCCGCAGCATCGCTGCTGTCAAACACCACAAAACTGCATTGCGCATTGGCCTGCAGGTTCTGCGTGTGCTCGGCCAATGTGCTGATCACAAAGAGCGGGCAGCCTGTCTCGTCACACACATAGGGCAAGTAAGAAGCATAGGGCACGCCCGGCCATTGCACGGATTGCGTGGCCAGAACACCTTCCCGGCAGCGGCGGGTGAGCGCTTGGGCAGGATGGACCCATTGACCGGCATAGTGGATGGGCATGACATTCGGCTATTGTTTTGGGAATATGTCGATTGTAGCGCAGAGGCACGCGCTGACTTGTTCAACGATGATCCGGCCGCAAGGCCAGCACCAGGGCCAGCTTATGACCGTACGAACGGTATTGAAAATGGGCACGCCGAGCCTGCAGGAAAAATCGGCGCCGTTGACCGCGTTTGACACGCCAGAGCTCAAAGCGCTGATTGAAGACCTGTTCGACACCATGCATGCCTACAACGGCGTTGGCATTGCAGCGCCGCAGATTGGTGTGAACCTGCAAGTGGTGATCTTTGGTTTTGAATCCAGTCCGCGTTATCCGGATGCAAGCCCGGTGCCGCAGACCATTCTGATCAACCCGGTGATCACGCCGCTGACGGATGAAGAAGAAGCCGGCTGGGAAGGCTGCCTGTCTGTGCCGGGCCTGCGCGGCGAGGTGCCGCGTTATACCAAAATCCGTTATCAAGGCTTTGACCAGCACGGCCAGCCCATTGACCGCGTGGCAGAAGGTTTTCATGCGCGCGTGGTGCAGCACGAGTGCGACCACCTGTGGGGCATTCTTTACCCGCAGCGTATCCGCGACATGACGCGCTTTGGTTTTCTGGAAGTGCTGTTCCCCGATCTGACCGACGCCCCGGACGACTAAGCTTCTGCTTTGCCGGCGCCAGGGTTGGCGCACAAAGAAAAAGCCCCGCATTGCGGGGCTTTTTGTGTTCTGGGTTGCCTTGAGGGCTTATTCAACGATCAGGGTCAGATCGCGGACCGATTCAACGGTCTGGTTGCCCGGACCCCAGCACACTTTCGCCTTG
>JASLES010000302.1 GCA_030151005.1 Silvimonas sp. | reverse complement strand
GGTAATAACAAACGCCGAGTTGCATCATGTTTCTTCTCTGCAATGTTGATTTGAAATCGTTACTTGAAGAGGCCGCAGGCTCAGTCGGCCGCAAATTCCACGTCGTCGACGTTGCCCCAGTTGCCCGCATTGGCATCCACCGCCACGCCCACGGTGCACTTGTCACCGCTCACCTTGATGTTGTTGATCTGATAGCCGTGCCATTGCTGCCAGCCGTTGTTGTGCATGGCCACGCTCTGCATCGCGCCACCGCAGTCACGGGCAAACAGCGTCAGGGATTTCTCTCCGCCGCCACCTGCTGCCCATGCTTTGAAGTGGTACACGCCGGGCTTCAGGCCGGTGAAGGTGTGGCTGGCTTCAAACTTGAACGCGCCAGAGGCCCAGTAATGCAGTGATTGCTGACCGCTATGGGCGTTGCCTGGGTTGCGCTCGTTGCTGGCGGCACTCTTGTCGCCGGTGATGGTCCAGTCGTCGAGCTTGCCGTTCTCAAAACTGGCATCGGTAAACAGGTTGCGGCGCGGGGAGACCGTGACATGCGCGGTCACATCGGGCTGGCCAGTGATCTCGCCTTTCAAGGTGAACTCGCCGGGTGCACTGGTTTTGCCGGCGGGGACATTGGCCCAATCGATCAAGAGCGGGCGCTCGGCATCGTCACTGAATGGCAGGCGCAGGGTTTCTGGCGGCACGAAGGGCTCGCCCACAAACGCCGTCAGTTCAATCGGGCCGGGTTGCAGCAGTTTGGGCTGGTAGTCCGATTTCTCCCGCACGCGCTTGAATACCGCCAGTGATGGCAGCGCATGGCCGTCAAAATCAAACATGATCTGGTTATCCCAGCCGTTGCCATCTCCGGTACGCCAGCCCACATTGGGTAACCAGGCGGGTTCCCAGTAAAACAGGCCCAGGCCGCGTTGCGCTGGCACTTGGGATACGGCGTCGATCACGTCCCGCACCAGGCTGGCCTGCCCTTGCGGGGTGGCTTTGTAACCAATCACCTTTTGTGAATCGGCATTGAAGATGTTGGGCGTGGCATCGCCGTTCTGCAGCGTGGCGGCGTAGCTGGTTTCCAGCACGGCCACGGGCTTGGCGTAACGGAACGCCATGTCATCCATATTGGCGCGCAAGTCGGCAATTCCGCCGTGCAGATACGGGTAGTAAGACAGACCAATGATGTCGAAATCGACTTTCTCACGGGTCAGCAAATCGAACACGCGGCGGTACAGATCATTGCTGGTGCCGTTAGCCAGGTGAATGGCAATACGGGTGTGGCGGCCAGGATAGCGGGCATCGTCCGCGCGGATGGCGGCAATGCCCTGGCGCATCAGTGCAACAAAGCCGGCGTCGCCACCGATCACTTCATCCGGTTTGGCTTTCCAGGTTTTGCCATCCGGCCACATGAAGCCGCCGTTGAGTTCGTTGCCCACCTGCACCATGTCTGGCGTGACGCCAGCGTCATCCAGCGTGCGCATCACATTGGCGGTGTAGTCGACCACGGCTTTTTCCAGTGCTGCGCCATGCAGGTCTTGCCAGGCGGCCGGTTTGGTTTGCGTGAGCGGGTCTGCCCAGAAATCGCTGTAGTGAATATCCAGCAGGTATTTCAGTTGCAGCGCCTTGGCGCGTTTGGCCAGGCGTACCGTGGTGGCCAGATCGTTATTACCGCCGCCAACCGGGTCACCTTTGTGCGCAATCACCTTGCCGTCTTCGATTACATCCGCAGCGTTGACGGGGGTGTGCCACAGGCGCAAGCGCAGCCAGTTCACGCCATTGGCCTTGAGGATCGCCATGGCGTCTTGCTGCTGGCCAGAGAGGTTGTAGAACTTGCCACCGGCTTGTTCCACCTGATCCAGCGTGGAGACATCCGCGCCCATGATGAAATCTTTGGGCAGATTGGGGACGGATTGCACCGCAACTGTGTCGGCCGCAAACAGATTGGCAGACAGCACAACCCCTGCCAGCAGTGCCGGCATGCAAAAAACGGTGTTCATGATGGTTAGCCCTTGACGGAACCTGCGGTCAGACCGGAAACCAGCCAGCGTTGCGTGATCATGAAGATCGCGGTCAGCGGAATACCGGCCAGGATGGCGGTAGCCGCAAAATCACCCCACAGATAACGCTGGTTGAACAGGAACAAGCGCGAGCCAATCGCCAGCGTCAGTTTTTGCTCGTCATGCAGCAACACGGAGGCCACCGGGTATTCGATCATGCCGCCCAGGAAGGCCAGCACAAACACCACCACCAGGATCGGCAAGGCCATGGGCAACAGCACGTAGACAAAGGCCTGGAACGGCGTGGCACCGTCTACCCGCGCGGCTTCTTCCAGTTCATGCGGCACTGAATCAAAGTAACCCTTGATCAGCCAGATGTGCTGCGCCACGCCACCGGTGTAGGCCAACGCCAGACTCCAGTGGCTATCAATCCCCAGCCAGGGAATGTAGTAACCAATGCGGTCGAACAAGGCATAGATAGCGACCAGCGCCAGCACAGAGGGGAACATCTGCAACAGCAACAAGCTGTTGAGCAGCGTGCCTTTACCTTTAAAACGCATGCGGGCAAAGGCGTAAGCGCTGGTGATCGAGAGCACCAGCGAAACGGTTGCGCTGATCAACGCCACCTTCACCGAGTTCCAGATCCACAGCAACACCGGGAATGGCGGTTTAACAAGGTTGCCATCGGCATCCAGATACGACATCCCCAACGCCAGCTTCCAGTGTTCAAAGCTGATGGAATGCGGAATCAGCGAGCCGCCGGCAAAGTTGCCCGGCCGCAAGGAGATCGAGATGATCATCAAAAACGGAAAGATGGTCAGCGCAATAAAGACGATCAAGCCGATATGCGCGGCCAGTACCCGCCAGCGGGTGTTTTTTTTCAGTACGACAGGCATGGTGTGTGTGCCTCTTGGTGTGTATCTGGTTAGCGCCTTGCGGCGCGGTGTTTTCTTCTCCCGGAAATACCGGGAGGTCATCAGTTCGTCATTCGCCTCGGTGGCCCCCCGCGCAGGCGGGAATCCAGCGATGCCATGTGCAATTGCCACTTCGTAGCCCGGATGGAGCCGTGGGCGGGAATCCGGGGTGGCGGACCTGGTTAATATTGTTGTCCGCTGTTAGCGCCCTTCGGCGCGTTGTGTACAACCCGGGGGTGCCCGGACCACCTCACTTTCTTTGCTTCGCCAAAGAAAGTAAGCAAAGAAAGGCGACCCCCGGACTTTTTCGCTCCGCGATTCCCTCAATCAGTCGGGAGCCTAAGGTCTCCCTCCCTCAATCGGAAAAGTCCTTGCCATGGGGGGCACATCAAAAGCAACCCCAACAACAGCACCAACTTCAAACCCCAACTACAACCCCTCTTCCCCTCAGCTCTTGTTCACCTTGAACAACTTCAGGTTGACCACGGCCAGCGTCGCCACAAGCAAGAACACGATGGAAGAAATCGCCGAAGCCAGTGCGTAGTTCTGACCAGAGTCCTGGAAGGCGATCCGGTAGGTGTACGACACCAGCAAGTCGGTTGCACCGGCTGGTACCTGGGTGTCGAGGAAGTCCGGGCCGCCGCTGGTCAACAGGGCAATCAGCGTCAGGTTGTTGAAGTTAAAAGCAAAAGAGGCAATCAACAGCGGGGCGATTGGCCGCAAAATCAGTGGCAGCGTAATACGGAAAAAATTCATCAGCGGGCCGGCGCCAGCCAGGGCGGAGGCTTCGTACAGTTCTTCCGGAATGGCTTTAATCAGGCCCATGCACAGAATCATCATGTACGGGTAACCCAGCCAGGTATTGACGATCAGCACCATGGCGCGCGCCAGATTGGGTTCAGAGAACCAGCCCGGATGCAGCCCGAACAAACCCAGCGCCAGGTTGATTTCGCCCAGGTTTTCGTTGAACAAGCCCTTGAACACCGGGATGGAAATGAACGCCGGTACCGCATACGGCAGGAACAGCATCATGCGGTAAACGCCACGGAATTTGAGTGCTTCCCAGTTCAGCAAAATGGCCAGCACGATGCCGATGGCAAAGGTGAACAGCGTGTTGAAGGTGGCAAAGCCGACCGTCCAGGTAAAGATGCGCAGGAACGGTTGATGGAAAGCCGGATCGTTAAACACCCGCCAGTAATTACCCCAACCCACATTGCTACGGAAGCCGGGTTCAAACTGTTGACCCTGGGCGTCTTCAAAGAAACCCGTCTTCATATTGGCTTTGAGCACAGACTTGCCATCGGTACCGACCAGCGAGCCATCTGCGGCTTGTTTGTAGGCCGGTTTGCTCTGCGCAAAACGACGCAAAGTGCTCTGGCGCAGTTCTTCACCCGTCGGCAATACCGCGACGGTGTTCTTCAGACCCGCTTGCAGCTTGAACAGGTCTTTGAGCAATACCGGCTGACCGTTGGGTTCGGCCGTCGCGGCAATCAGCGGGACGTGGTTTTCGTCCTTGCCGGTTTTGAGCTCAAATGGCGCGGTGACAAATTTTTTGCTCTCGTCATCATCGCTCTGGAAAAACAACTGGTAGCGATCACCCACAGTGAAAAGCTTCATGTCAAAGCTTTGGTCACCGGCGATCTGCTTTTGCAGCAACACGTCCGTAGCGCGCTCTTTGGAGAGCAAGTGCTGCGAACTGTAATTGGTAAAGCTGATCCCCAACGTATAGGCCATCGGGAACACGATAAACACGATGACCGCCAGCACGCCCGGCACCACATAGCGGTACGCGTAAAAGCGTGGCGAGGTGTAAATGAACACGGCCAGCCCCAGCATGACAACCGTGCCCAGCGCGAACAGCGGTTGGTGTGCGTGGTAAAACAACGGCACAAGCGCAAGACCAGCCAGCAGACTGATCACACCCAATGCCGCCAGCCCGTAATGCAGAGGCGAACGTCTCATGAAATACCCCGGAAAAGTACTGGTACGAACGGGCCACGGTTCTGTGGCTGGCTCGCTGTTTTTTGTATTGCGTGACCAGATGCGCTGGCCTGTTTATTGCCGCCTGGTGCGCACACCCTTCCGTTACCCCGAGTAACGGGTGGGCGTGCGCGGAGCGGCAACTTTTGATGTTCTTGTTTGCGCCTTTCAGCGCAGGTTCTTTCTTTTAAAAAGCTGATCGTCTTGCATACCACTTCGTCATTCCGGCGAACGCCGGAATCCAGCTGCAATATTTGCAAGGATATGAATGCTTATCCCGCTCTACTGACTCGTCATTCCCGCGGAGGCGGGAATCCAGTTGGCCGCCGCAGGTGGCCTTTGCTGAACGAAGCCAGAAACCTTGAACCCCGTGTTAGCGCCTGACGGCGCAGTTTTAAAAACATTTACATACCCGGGGTGCCGGGCCCACGTCACTTTCTTTGCTTCGCCAAAGAAAGTAACCAAAGAAAGGCGACCCAGCCTGGCGGCCCTCCGGGCTGCCCTCAGTCGGTCGGGAGCCTAAGGTCTCCCGCCCTCCCTCGGCGCTTGGCTTTAATGGGGGGGAAAGTCAAAAACAACTTCAGCCCCAACAGCCACTTCAACCCCATTTCACCCAAGGCAAACAACATAATCCAAAGCCGACCAGCAAGGCCCCAGTGGCAAGGCACGCGAACGCAGACAGTACAAACGGGTACGGCAAGTGAGCGTAACGCAGCCAATGGGGCCTTGATGGCCGGCGACTACCCATTACTGCGCATCACCTTTAAGACGCTTGGCAGCCTGGTCCAGCGCCACCGGTGCGGTCTGGCGACCTTGCGTGACGTTTTCCAGCGCGGCCTTCATGGCGGTCCAGAAGCGCGGCATTTCCGGTGCGGACGGCATCGGGGTACCGGCGCGAGCGGCGGCCATAGTGCCGGCAATCAACGGGTCACCCTTCAGTTCGTTGTAGAACTGCTTGTTGGCCGGCACACCCAGCGGTACTGCGGCGTTCATGTCCTTCAGGCCTTCCTGGGACAACAGGTAGTTCTCCAGGAATTCGGTAGCGATTTCC
>JASLES010000291.1 GCA_030151005.1 Silvimonas sp. | reverse complement strand
AGCCCAACGGGCTGCTTCTGGTGAATTGCCACCACTACTCCGAACTTACCCTGCAGAGGGTGCAAGCATCGTAGCTGGATTCCGGCTCAAGGCCGGAATGACGAGTCAGTGAGATGCGTGTTGAATTGGCCGTTGCCGTTGCCGTTGCCGTTGCCGTTGCCGTTGCCGTTGCCGTTGCCGTTGCCGTTGGTATTGAAGTGGCTGTTGCTGTTGATGGCGGGTTTGGTGTTGTTTTTGACTTTCCTCCCCCATAAAAGCCCAGCGCCGAAGGAGTGGAGGGAGACCCCAGGCTCCCGACCGACTGAGGGCAGCCCGGAGGGCCGCAGGGCTGGGTCGCCTTTCTTTGGTTACTTTCTTTGGCGAAGCAAAGAAAGTAACGTGCTCCGGCCACCGCCGGTGTGTAAACAAGCGCGCCGCAAGGCGCTAACAGCGGTCCAGGGTTTTACAACTGCAATAGCAAATTACAGCAACACTCCCTCAAACCAACTTGAAATCCACCCCCTTCACCCCCGGAAAAACCGCCTCCACCTGCTGCCCGTTAAACCCATACATATTGGTAAACATGCCACCCAGCATGGCGCGGTAATCATTCAAAACCGGCCAGTCGCGGTTCTGAAACAGTTTGGAGATAGAGACTTCCTGTTGCTCGCCGGCAATCTGCCCGCCGTGAATGCCGCCGCCCAGTACCCAGTACACGCTGCCGTGCCCATGGTCGGTACCTTTGTTGCCGTTTTCGCGGAAGGTGCGGCCAAATTCAGAGACCACCACCACCACGGTTTTGGACCAGGCATCGCCCGATTCCTGCGCAAATGCGGCCAGGCCCTTGCCCAGACTGTTGAGGTTGGCCGCCAGCGCGCCATTGGCATTGCCCTGGTTCACATGCGTATCCCAGCCGCCAACATCAACAAACCCTAACCGGTACTGTTCGCGCATCAGGCGGCCCATGCGGCGCGCCTGGTCTTCAAAACCGCGTGTGGAGACTGCGCCGCGGTTGGCAGCGGTCATTTCGTCCTGCAGCATTTTGGCGACGCCCTGGCGCAGGTTGAGCCCTTCTTTGACTTGTGCGCCCAGCGGGTGATTGTCGTACATGGCGGCCAGCAGTTTGCTCTGGCGATCGTCAAACGGCGCGCGGTTGGCGTCTTGCAGGGCCACGTTGGGGATATTCACCGGGCCGGTGCAGCAGATGGGCAGGGTACCGGTGAAAGAGATCGCCTGGACGCCTTGGATTTGCTGCGCCAGGCGGTTCATAAAACCACTCTGGTAATTGCGGTGACCGCTGGTGGGTTGGCCCAGTTCAATGCTGTCCTGGGTTTCAAAATGACTGCGGGTCAGGTCATCTGTGCCGGCAAAGGGTACGAAGGCGATTTCGGAACGTTGCCATAACGGGTAGAGCGACTCTTTCAGGGCCGGGTGCAAGCCCCAGTCGTTACTCAGTGGCAGCGCGTCGGTTTTGCTGATGGCAATGTTGGGGCGCACGCTGTAATAGTCCGCGCTATTTACCGGGACCAACAGGCTGGTGGCGTCATAACCACCACGTAAAAACACCAGCAAAAAGCGCGTGTCCGTGTTGCTGGCGGCGGCAAACAGCTTGCCCGACCAGGTCAGCGTACTGGCTGCTGCGCTTGCGCCCAGCCATTGCAGCAGACGGCGGCGGTCTGCCTCAAACTCAGTGTGCCGGTCAGTCATACATGAACTCCGGGGAAGACAGCAGCAGCATGTTCCATTCTTGCTGCGAGTTAGCCTGGGACAGCGCATTGCGCGTGTTGCCAGTCACATAAGGGTCGAACACCTGGTAGTACAGCCGGTTGGTCAGCATGGGAAACCCGGTGCCCTTGGTGCCATCGGGCTGATCGAACAAACCGGCGTTGCCAGAGCCGATGGCGCGGGCAATTTCAAAGCGCTTGACCATCTGGCCAGAGCTGGACCACGCCTCTGCCGTCAGCGGATAGCCGTCTGGCGTCAGCCGGCCATACAAGGGCTCGCCCAGGCCGTAGAGCCAGTTGATTTCGGGGCGCAGGTTGATGATCTGGCGGCCGTCGTACGCCAGGCGCAGGGCGCTTAAGGTGTACGCCATCGGGTCTTTGAACTGCTTGCCCAAAGAGGCGTTGAATTCGCGGCTAGTCAAAAGGGTCTTGAGCACTGCGGCGATATCGCCATCGTTATGCTGCCAGGTGCGTGCCATCTCATCGACCACACTCTCTGGCGGTGTTTGGGCCATGAAATACGTGGCGATGCGGCGACTGACGAAGCGCGCAGTGGCCGGTTCGCTGGCCAGAATGGCCGCCACCTGGTTGATTTCGGCAAAGCCTTTGCCGGCAATGTCGTGGCCCAGGAATTTCTTGGGGCCAAAGTCATGCCGTTGCGGGTTGAACTCAAACGCACCATCACGCACCAGGAATTGCGTCAGTTCCGGCTTGACCCGGGCGTTATCCGCGTTGAAGTTCACCCCCAGGCCGGTCAGGATGCGTGCCAGCTCCTGCACGTCTTGCTGGCTATAGCCGCTGTTCACGCCCATGGTGTGTAGTTCCATGATTTCACGGGCGTAGTTTTCGTTGATGTGCCCGGCGGCGTTCTGGGCGTTATCCAGGTACACCAGCATGGCCGGGCTTTCCATGGTGGCGGTCAAGAGATCCCGAAAATGCCCCAGCGCGTGCGGGCGGATGGCGCTTTCTTCGTAATCCGGAATCAGCGTGCGCAGATTGTTCTTGCCAGAGAACACGCTGAAGTGATTTAGCCAGAACCAGGTCATGCGCTCCTGCAACTGGTCAGGCGAATACAGCGCACGCAGCAGATGCCGCTGCATGGCCTGGTTGATACTGTTGTTGCCCAGATCGTTACGGGCTTTTTGCAGCGCCTGCTTGTCGACATCGCTGGCGGCAACTTTCTGTTGCTCGTTCAGGGCGCGGTATTGGGCTTCGTAATTGAGTGGGTTTTGCCGGGTGATATCCAGTGCGGCGATTTGCTGTTTGACCGCTGCAGGCAGATGTTCATCACCCTGCGGGTGCAGTTGTTCATCCAGAAAACCAGCTCGGCCCAATTGGTTGTAACGGGCGACAACAGCGGCATCGACCCCCCAGGTGACGCGTTGCAACCAATCAAGATCCGGTTGCGACAGACTTGCAGCCGGGGTGGCTGCGCCGGCATACGGGCCGATGAGCGTGATGGCCAGGGCCAAAGCGGGCAGAGGGCGGGTCAACAACATGGGTTGGCATCCTTGCAGGCCGGTGTGTCACATGTATTCAACGTTTCGCGCAGGTCACAAGATGACTGCACCCTGTAACCATCCGTATGTACAGTTGTCCTTTTGCCGGGTGCCCGTCTGTGCTGCAAGGCAGCAACGCAAGCCGCACCGGCTTCTACAATAGAACGCAGCCCCCGTTGTGCCTTTACACATTTTTTACCATTGGCTAACCCTGGCTTAAGTCAATTTCCGGCAGACTTGCCGCCGTGGCTGCCCGTTACGTTTAGTAAAGAAGGAATGCGGCGGGTAAACGCCTGCACCGATGCTGACGTTAAACCCGAGCCCGTACAACATTGACCCGCTTGCTGCCCGGCGGCAGGCGGCGGCCGACAAGACCTGACCAAACGCACCGTATAAAAAACTGGATTACCCATGTCTGTAGATCAGCGCCAACCCGTTCCCGTAGCTTCTGACCCCACCCCGCGTCGTCACCGTGTCTGGCCCTGGCTGCTGGCCGGTGTGGTCGTGATTGGCGCTGCTGGCTATTTCATTACCCACGCAAAACCGGGCGCTGCCGCGCAAGCAGGTGGTCGCCGCGGCGCCATGATGGGCAAGGGCGGGGTGCCGATGCCGGTGCAGGCGCGCAAAGTGATTGCGGGTGACCTGAATGTTTATCTGACCGGCCTTGGTACCGTGACACCGGCCAACAACGTCACCGTGCATGTGCGCGTGGGCGGTCTGTTGCAAAAAGTGTTCTTTACCGAAGGGCAGATGGTCAAAGAAGGGCAGGTGCTGGCCCAGATTGATCCGGCCCCGTTTGCAGTGACAGTGGCGCAGGCCGAAGGTCAACTGGCCCGCGACAAAGCATTGTTGCTGGG
>JASLES010000196.1 GCA_030151005.1 Silvimonas sp. | reverse complement strand
TTCGTTTTACCGCTTCGCGCGCGCAGATAAAGCTGCCGCTGACATTGGTGGCAAACAGCGTAGCCAGGCGGCTGGCATCCAGCGCTTCGATAGAGGCTTGCGGCATCAACATGGCTGCATTGTTCACCAGCCCGGTGAGCGGACCAAACTGCCGGTCTATCTGTTCAAACAGCGCGACCACCCGCTCTTCCTGGGCAATATCGGCCTGTATGGCGATCGCCTCCCCCCCGCTGGCGCGAATCTGGTCAACGACCTCCTGAGCACTGTCCTGGCGTGTACGGTAGCCAATACACACTTGATGGCCCTTGCTGGCCAGCAAAAGTGCAGTTGCGCGGCCGATGCCGCGATCGCCACCGGTGATCAAGGTAATTTTGGAGGTCATTTTCTGAATCCAGGTTGCATAAACGTCTGCCGCTTATACAGGTCTGCTCGGCGCTCGCAAAGTGTTGCCTGCGTCGTTTTTCCGGCTCACCCAGGCCATCTCGCCGGGTCAAACGTGGTTCGCGTGCAGGTTCTGCTTTGTCGCCTGGTTGTTTCCGGCTCAATGCCGGTGGTGCCAGAAGCCCCCGGTGGCTGGCGAAAAGTCGGCCAGAGCGGAAATTCCGAACCCTGGATGGGAAGGTCCGGTTCGGTGCCTGAAGCGGACATGTCACGAGACAATTACCGCCGATTGCTAGTACCTAATTTACTGTCCATTGGTCCCGGACTCCGGACCAGACCACAATCTGGTTTCCTTTTTATCGGTAGCGGCGCAGCCTACGGAACTGAACTTATATACAGTAGGGGTAAACGGGTCAGGGTGTTATCCGTTTAGAACTCATGCGCAGGAACAAGTTGAAGGTTCCATGAACAATCAAACTCGAATCACTCCTGAATCGATGGAACGGTTGGCTATAGAGCTCAAAACGTACATCGCTTCCAGATTCGTCCATTTCTTTGATGACCGCCGCAATCGTCTTCATGGGAGATACTTGATCCTGCGTGCCTTGCAAGATCAATACGGGTGCGCTGATACGACTAGTTATCCAAATGTGCTCAGAGTAGGAACTGCAATGGCCCCGTCGCCAAGGCCATCCTGTTTGCCTTAAGGGTTCACGCGAAACGGCCGTTATGCTGTCGGCCACACTGGCGCTGATGCGTTGAAATCTGCGGCCAGGGTTACTGGCTTCCAGGTTTGCATTGTCGCCTGCCGCACTTGTTCTTCGGCTTCAACCACTTGCAAGGCATCCGACCCCAACAACAGTCGCGGGGGTACGTTGGCCCGTGCGGCAAGCGCCACGATCAGCTCGGCAATGCGCTGTGGGTCTCCCACTTCATGGCCTACGTAGGCCTCGATCAACGCCTTGAAGTCGGCCATTGAGGGCTGATAGTCTGGCGGAAGCGCGTTGAGCGTCGTGCAGGCTTCGTGCCCCCATTCGGTTCGCATACCGCCGGGCTCCAAAGTGCAGATCTGAATGCCAAACGGTGCGACCTCCTTGCCCACTACATCGCTGAAACCACCGACCGCCCATTTGGCCGCCTGGTAGGCTGACAGTCCGGGGCTGCTGATACGGCCGCCCGCCGATGAGACCTGGAAAATTCGACCACGGCCCTGGGCACGCATAACCGGGATCGCCGCACGGGTGAGATTGACCACGCCAAAGAGATTCGTTTCAATCTGCGCACGAAAATCATCGGACGGCGTGTACTCAAATGGTTGGATGTGGCCGAAGCCCGCGTTGTTGACCAACACGTCCAGACGGCCAAATACGCGGACGGCTTCGGCCACGGCGAAACCCGCCTGTGTTTCGCTCGTAACATCGAGATCAAATGTCGCCAGCTGTGCGCCATGCTGCGCCTGCAAATTTGCCAGCCGTGAAGTGTCTCGGGCTGTGGCCAGGACTTTGTCGCCGCTGTGCAATGCGGTCTCGACGATAGTGCGACCCAAGCCACGGGCGGCGCCGGTAATCAGCCAGACTTTTGCCATGATGAGTATTTCCTTTGTGTTGCGCCGGGAACGGCGCGATGAAACAGGTGGAGGGGGCGCGCCAGACCATGCGGCGCTATGCCCGCCCGTTCAATCATTGATTGATCCTGCGGGTCGACTTGCCACTTACAGCGGATTGAAGCCCGTCTTGCCTTCAAACATCACCGATTCGGCCAGCTCTTTCTGGGCCTGCAGCGCAGCAAGGCTCTGGGTGTACGTGCTTTCCAGTACGGCATAGGCATCCCCGCCAAGGACGGTGCGCAGGGGGGGCTCCGGCAACTGACTCAGGGCATAGATGGCTGCCGCCATTTTTACCGGATCTCCCGAGGCATATTCGTCACCGACTTGTTGAACCTGGCGGCGCAAGGTACCCACTACGCTTTCCTTGTAATCGTCCAGTTCCGCTGTCCAGCGGATATTGGCCACGAAACCGGTCTTGATCGAGCCGGGTTCAATAATGAGGGTCTTGATACCAAACCCTGCCACTTCCTGGCTCACAGCATCGGCAAATCCTTCCAGCCCGAACTTGGCGGCGTGATACAGCGAGCCGCTTGGAAACGCCGCACGACCACCAACGCTGGTGACATAAACCAGCGTGCCGTGTTTTCTGGCCCGCAACCCGGCCAGGAAGGCCCGCGTAACGTGAATGGGGGCGAGCAGGTTAAGCGCGATCTGCTGCTGGATATCCGCCTCACTCATTTCTTCCATCGCGCCGATGACCGCTCCACCGGCATTGTTGACGAGCACATCCACATCGGCATGACGCGCGGCCACGGCCTGCACCTGCTCCGGGCTGGTGACGTCAAGCTGCTCAACTTCAAGCGTCTCCGGCCAGGCTGCTTTCAGTGCAGCGAGGGCTTCGACGCGACGTACGGCTGCAACCACATGATGCCCATCGGCCAGTGCTCTTTCCGTAAGGGCAAAACCCAAGCCGCTGGATGCGCCGGTAATGAACCATTTTTGACTAGACATGATTACTCTCCTTAAATTGAGTGCTTACGCACTCAATAATAAATAAAAAAAATTTTATGCTGCTACCGCCCGCCAAGAGGCCTGGAATCCCCGCTCCCGGTGCTGTTCCGCATCCTCAGGATCCTTACTGACATAGTCGATAGTGATATCCGCAATTTGCTCAATGATGGCGTACAGAAATGCAATGGGCGCATTCACCAGTACACCGCTTCGCACGGCCTCTTCCATCATCTGCGACACCGGCATAAATGGTTCCATGCCGCCTTGTCGGGTTGCCTCCAGTAACAGGCCCGATGCCGCAAGCCGCTCAATTGCAAGCCGCCCGGGCATATCTGCCAGTCCCCAGCTCACGTACTGCTGGAAGATATGCTCAAGTTGCTGACGACAGGTTGCTTGATCCGGGTAACCTGGCATCATGGTCTCGGCCAGTTCGGCTTTCAGGTGCAGGTACAATTCCTGAAACAGCGTTTCCTTGTTCTCGAAATAGGTGAACAGTGTTCCTTCTGCCACACCAGCACGCCGTGCAATGCTGGCGGTTGAGGCGAGCACACCCTGTTCCGCGATAGTCAGTTTTGCTGACTGCAAGAGGGCACTGCGTTTTTCAGGACTCAATGGGCGGGCCATTGCACACCATTTCTTTAGTTGAGTGATTAATCAATCATAAGCCACACATCTAGCGTAGTCAACTATAACGAGGTGCCGAAATATTGGCTAATCCACTCAAATCGGCCTCCGATGGCTTCAACGTTAGCCATGGTGCGGTCCATTCAGGCGATATGCTTTGAGTGCACTACTCATGCAAAATGCTGGGTATTCCCCGCCAGCCGGCAGAACTTTACCGGGGTCCTCCGCAGTTTCAAAAATGGGCAGTTACTCTGCGGGTCGGGAGGCTTTCGAGGCGACTGCCTCAGCGAGCTCGGACAGTCGCTTGTCCGCAAATTGAGCTACCAGGCTCTCTTCCGCTGACCGCAAAGCTCGCCCAAGGAAGGTATTGACCTCTACCTCAACCGGGCAGGCTGGGTTGTCTTCTGCGCGGCCAATCGCAAAAACATCGGTATGTGCGATAGCCCGATATACGTCGCTGACCCTTAGCCGGTTGAAGTCTCCCTCCAAAGTCCATCCCCCACCCGGCCCCATCATTGAACTGACGTAACCAGCCCCTCTCAATGCCGCCATGGTCCGTCGGACTACTGTCGGATTGGTATGAAGCATCTGTGAGATTGTTTCCGAGGTCGTAGTGCCCCCACGCAGGTGCATGTGAATCAGCACGTGTAACAGGCGTGCGAGCCGGGTATCCCGTTGCATGATTTGTCCGGTTGGATATTCGATACTTTTGATGTTACGATTTATTGCATCTCTCGTCTACCCGGATACCGACCATGAGTTACCGCCAAACCTTCCTTGATGTGAACGGCATGCGCCTGAGTGCTGCAGTACAAGGTAGTGGTCCACTAGTGATTCTCTGCCACGGTTTCCCTGAGACCTCGCACGCATGGCGGCATCAGCTCAAGGCGCTGGCTGACGCTGGTTACCACGCAGTTGCCCCGGATTTACGAGGGTATGGGAAGAGTCAGATTGGTGAGGGTAATGGTTTCAATACCCTGGATATCCTCCAGTATTCGACCCTTGATGTCGTCGGCGACCTCGTGGCGATTGTGGAAAACTTCGATGCCCGGCAGGCCGTGGTCGTGGGGAATGACTGGGGCGCCACCATCGCCTGGCAGGCAGCCCAACTTCGTCCTGACCTATTTTGCGGCATAGTCGCGCTGGGTGTCCCAATGATGGGTCGTGCACCGATGAGGCCAAGCCAGTTGTTCCCCATAACCGAAGATGCGATGTTTTACACGCATTACCTTAGTGGAGACACGGCGGCGCAGAGTGACCTTGAAAAAGATGTGGCCCGGTCGCTCCGCCGGATTTATTTCGCGGCTTCAGGCGATGTCGGGGTACGGACGGCAGTCTCACCCAATCCCTTTGGCATGCATCCAAGGAACGGGCCCCTGTTGGTTGAGTCGCTACCCGAACCCGAATCTCTTCCCGCTTGGCTGCCTGAGGCTGATCTTGAGGTCTTCTGTGAAGCTTTCCGCGCGTCTGGATTTGGTGGGGGGCTGAACTACTACCGCAACCTGGACCGCAACTGGGAAATGCAGGCTGCTTTTGCAGGCATCTCCATCAAGGTACCCGCGTTATACATGGTGGGCGAGCGAGATACCGGCTTGGTTATTCCCGGCATGCAGGAGATCATTAACGCGATGCCGACCTTGGTGCCCAAATTGTGCGGCAGCCATATCGTTCCGAAAGCTGGTCATTGGCTACAGCAAGAGGCTCCTGAGGCAGTGAACGTAGCTTTACTGACTTTCCTTCAGCAACACTGCTTTCGTTCAACTACTCAAGCGTAATCGGCTGTCCCATTCTTCGGTATGCAATGACGATCTCTTCGGCCGCTGCGCGCATCAGGTTGGCATCGTGAACCGGCCCGATTTCGATAACAGGTTTATGGCCCTTCCCACTCGATAGAAGACATTGAAGCGCAGAGGGCCCGATGTCCGCTTTGGCCGATGACCTGACGCTATCTCTGCGTACCTGGCTCCATCTCGGACGTACTAGCGGCCAGCTCTACTGCATGCCACGGAAAGCCAGGCACCAAAGCGGTCACTGCTTAGCCTCCCGGATGATTACAAAGACCATGTCCCCATACGACCATCGATGTCCAAGGGGGTTATTGCTGGAGGGGCTCTCGCTGGTAAGCTCATATGCATCTCCGCATCCCTTGTTGGAACTGAGAAAGTAATAAGGGCCATCCGACGAAGAGTCCTCATGCTGCGGCTCCTCTTCCCAAAGGGTGTATTCAGAATCATCGCCATCATCCAGATGAGCGATCCAGGCAGGTACCCACGACCTGCCGTCTTCTGCTTTCACAGCTTTATCCAAACGACGTGATGCTCCTCAAGAAAAACAAAAGGGCCCATGCAGGGCCAGTAACCACTCGCTGTTTCAAATCCACACCTCAATAGCAGCAAACAGCGAGGGGGAATTCAATGTGAAATGCTATTGCTGAATGATTTCACGAGATGAATGGTCAACACTAACGCGTGTGACGTACTGAGGTGAGACGGGGCTCACAGGCACACTAATGCCTCCATGTTGATCAGCACTTCAGCCTTGGCCCATCAGTAAAGCATGTTAAAAATAAAGAATCATCTTGTCTGGTGAACACCATGAATCAGGCATTGGAGCGGCTTCCGGAACGCCACCGGATCGCACTGCGCAAGGCCCTGTGTGACGCGGGGATAAGTGAGGATGTGCTGTCCTTCCGGATCGAAACAAACGTCGGCGGCACCCATTTTCAGACGAACTATGTGACCGCTATATGGTCATCTACTGGGACAAGAGTGCTCGACGGGTTTGAGATGGACGATACCACCTGGGCTCATCGACTGGTCGTGGCATTGTCCCGATGTCGGGCTCCCTGATGCGGACAGGTCCCGCCCATCCCCAATAACGGCCCCGTACTTCGTTAGAGGATTCGGTGGCAATGACATTGCAGACTAGCCGATGTTGAGGGCCTCAAAGACTCTGATTCAGGAGTTTGCTTTGACACGTGACGATGTCATCGAAATCGTGAGTATGCGTTTGGTTTCGTTGTTGACGGACCGAGGTCCGTATAAGAAAAACGCCTTCCGACTACACATCCTGTGTGTGAACGGAGAGCCTCTGGTGAGCGTGACTGCTCATCAGCATACCCATTCCAAGTATTCGCTCCCAATCAG
>JASLES010000186.1 GCA_030151005.1 Silvimonas sp. | reverse complement strand
GCCATTGCGGCGCATGACCCGGTGGCCGCACGCGCCGCCATGCAGTATCACCTTGAACGCGTGCTGGAAAAACTGTTCCGCCAGACCTGATCAGGCGGCGCGGGTCGCGTCGATCAGGGTTTTTACGCCGGCTTCATCCCAGCCGCTTTGCAGTACTTTCAACAGCGCCACGCGTTCATCTGTGAGCACCACCGCTTCTTTGACGCCTTGCAGCGCAGAGAGATCAGCCGTCAGAACAGCGGCGTCGCCGCGCCAGTTTTCGCCGATGTGGAACATCTGGGTCTTGACCGGCAAGGGCGGTTGCAGGCCCAGCGTGACCACCAGCCACAACGCCATTAGCCCGGCACACAACCAGAACACCGGTGTTGCGCCGGCGTGCTGGTACAACAGTCCGGCGGCGGCGGAACCCACAAACATGGCCAGCGACTGACACGTGTTGTACACGCCCATGGCGGTGCCTTTGGCGGCCGTGGGGGCAATCTTGCTGATCAGGCTGGGCTGGGTGGCTTCCAGAATGTTGAAGGCAATGAAGTACACGCCCAGCCAGATGCAGATCATGGTCAGATTGGGCATGTAGAGCGCCATGCCGGTTTGCGCCACCAGCATCAGCGCAATGGCCAGCAGAAACACATTTTTGAGCTGGTTGCGTTTTTCCGCCACGATCACGGCCGGCACCATGAAAATAAAACCGACGACAACCACGGGTAGATAGATTTTCCAGTGACTATCCACCGGAATATGCCCAAGACTGGCCAGCAGCAGCGGCATGACCGTAAACATGGCCATCTGCGCGGCATGCAGCGCAAATACGCCGTAGTTCAGCCGGCGCAATTGCGGGTGTTTGAGTACCGCCGGCAAACGCGCCGCGCTGGCTTCCGCATCTGAATGAAAGCGCGACACCGCCGGGCTGGGGATAATCTGCCAGACGCCAATGATTGCGGCCACCGTGAGCACCGCGGTCAAGAGGAAGATGCCCGGCAGGCCAATCCAGTTGGCCAGTTTGGGCGCGGCCACCAGGGACACAGCAAAGGTCATGGCAATGCTGCCGCCAATCATGGCCATGGCCTTGGTGCGATTTTCTTCACGGGTCAAATCGGCCAGCAGTGCCGTAATGGCAGCGGAAATCGCCCCCGCACCTTGCAACGCACGGCCCAGGATCATGCCTTCAATACTGGTCACGCTGGCACACACCAGGCTACCAATGGCAAACATCACCAGCCCGAAGTAAATCACCTTCTTGCGGCCAATACGGTCAGACCATATGCCAAAGGGCAACTGCAACACCGCCTGGGTCAGGCCGTATGCACCAAAGGCCAGCCCCACCAGGGTGTGGTTGTCACCGCCTGATAAATGGGCGGCGTAGACCGCAAATACGGGCAAGATCAAAAACATGCCCAGCATACGCAGGGCGTACAGCCCGGCCAGGCCGAGTGAAGCTCTTAGTTCCAGAGGTGTCATATTCAGTCCGGCAGCCTTGCGGCCGCCAGTTATTGTTTTGCGGGTTGTTCCAGATTAGGCAGGAACGCAGTCAACAGGCCAATCAAGGGCAGAAAAGCGCACACCTGGTACACATATTCAATGCTGGTATGGTCGGCCAGCGTACCCAGCACGGCCGCGCCGATCCCGCCCATGCCAAAGGCAAAGCCAAAGAACAGCCCGGAGACCATGCCCACCTTGCCGGGGATCAGTTCTTGCGCGTACACCAGAATGGCGGAGAACGCCGAAGCCAGAATCACGCCGATGATGGCGGTCAGTACACCGGTCCAGAACAGATTGGCGTAGGGCAGCATCAGCGTAAACGGTGCCACGCCCAGAATCGACGCCCAGATCACGTATTTGCGGCCAATCCGGTCACCCACCGGGCCACCAATCACCGTCCCTGCCGCCACCGCAAACAGGAAAATAAACAGATGTACCTGCGCGGCCTGCACCGTCAGGTTGAATTTGTGCATCAGGTAGAAGGTGAAGTAGCTACCAATGCTGGCCATGTAGAAATACTTGGAGAAAATCAGCAGCAGCAAAATGCTGATAGACCAACCGACCTGGCGACGGCTCAGGTTATGTACCACCTTGCGCCCACCTTTGCCGCGCGCCCCCAGATGATGCGCCTTGTACCAGCCGCTGACCTTGAACAGCACGGCAATGGCCAGCAACGCTGCCACCGAGAACCAGGCAATGCTGGGCTGACCGAACGGCACAATGATCGCCGCCGCCAGCAAGGGGCCGAGCGATGAACCCAGGTTACCGCCAACCTGGAACAACGACTGCGCCAGACCGTGCCGCCCACCCGACGCCATACGTGCCACGCGGCTGGATTCCGGGTGAAAGATCGACGAACCGGTTCCCACCAGTGCGGCAGCCACCAGCAAGATGGCGAAATTGGGCGCGACAGATAGCAGCAGCAATCCGCACAAAGTAAAACCCATGCCGATGGGCAGGGAATACGGCTGCGGTTTTTTGTCGGTATACAAACCCACCAGCGGCTGCAGCAACGAGGCCGTAATCTGGTAAGTCAGTGTGATCAGACCAATCTGGGCAAAGGAAAGGTTAAAACCACCTTTGAGAATGGGGTAAATGGCCAGAATCAACGACTG
The DNA here is from genome assembly GCA_030151005.1 of Silvimonas sp. Lineage (GTDB taxonomy): Bacteria > Pseudomonadota > Gammaproteobacteria > Burkholderiales > Chitinibacteraceae > Silvimonas. The sequence goes on along the minus strand of JASLES010000186.1, from coordinate 94 downwards.
GATCATGTCGTTGAGCAAGTGCGAGAAACTGATGGCGCCGAGTACCTTGAAAGCGGTGCCCTGTTCGCTGGGAGCGGCTGCGCCGGCCGAACTG
>JASLES010000219.1 GCA_030151005.1 Silvimonas sp. | reverse complement strand
GTTTTTCTTTGGAAAAGAAAGCGTGGTATATTTTCAGTAGAAAAGGAGATCCACTATGACCGCTCTGCAAAAACCGACACCGCAAGAAGAAGCCGTGGTGACCCGGGCCGTGGTGCGTACGGCGGAGAAGCTGGATTTCCGTCAGTCTGACCTCGGGCGCCTCCTGGGTTTGTCTGGCGCCAGTGTCAGCCGCATGGTGCACGGTCAGTACGAACTCAATATCCACCGGCCCGAGTGGGATGTCGCGCTGGCGCTGATCCGCGTGTACCGCTCGCTTTCGAGCATTCTGGGTGGGCAGGAAGACTTGATCCGCCGCTGGATGCACTCGCCCAATACCGATCTGGGCGGCGTGCCGTCCGATATCCTGCGCCGTGGTGCGGGTGGTCTGTTTCAGGTAGGCATTTATCTTGATTCCATGCGCGGCCGCATCTAACGCAGAAGTCACTCTCAAGCCCTGGCGCTCAGTCGAAACCCAGCGAGAAGTCGCCACGCTGGCACTGGTCGATAACGATCCGGACGAGCAAGCGCTGCTGGAGTCCATTCTGGACGACAACAAGCCGCCGCTGCCCGCTGAGGCCAGCAAACTGCATTACTTGCTGGCGACACCTTTTCGGTATCCGGCGCATCCGCCCAATGGCAGCCGCTTTGTCCGCCCGGGCGCGCTGGGCATGCTGTATGCCGCCAATAACAAGGTGACCGCCATGGCCGAATCCGGTTACTGGCAACACCGTTTCAACCGTGCCTCAGAAGGCCTGCGTGATACGCATGTGACGCTGGCCCGCACGCTGTTTCAGATCAGCGTTGCCGGCAAAGCCATTGACTTGTTGAAGGCACCGTTCAGCGAGCACGCCGACCTGTGGAACCAGCCGGACAACTATGCCCCGACCCATGAATTGGGCAGCGCCGCGCGCGAAGCGGGGGATGTCGACCTGATCTTGTATGAGTCCGTGCGTGATCCAGACCATGGTGTCAATGTGGCAGTGGTGAACGTGCGCGCCTTCAAGCGGCGCAAACCGCTGGCCAGCGAAGAATGGCATCTGACCCTGCAGGGGCCCAACGTGCTGTTCCGGCGCGGCGAAGAAACCATCGGCTTCAAATTCGACTGAGCGTGGCTCAGTCTTCCTCCCCATCTTGTTCATCTGCCGGTGCATCGGCCAGCGCCAGATAGGCCAGCACCGCGCCGGTGGTCTCATCTTGCCGGCTGATGCGCACCAGCCGCGCCGCCAGGTCCGGATGCATGATGTGCCGATAGGTGATGCCAGGCATGGCAATGTCCGCCAGTGAAGCAGGCACCAGTGCCACGCCAAGACCCGCCGCGGCCAGGGCGACCACACTGAGTGTATTGCTGGCGCGATGCGCGATCACCGGTTCACGCCCAAACTCCGCGCGCAACACGTTGATGGTGTGATCGCTATCTTCGGCGCTATAGACAATCAACGGTTCGGCAGCGATATCAGATAACCCGATATGCACGCGACTGGTTAGCGGATGATCTGTTGCCATTGCCGCCAGCAGAGGCCATTCGCCAATCAACACCATGTCCAGCCCCGCCGCGCTAAGACCGCCATGATCCGGGCAGTAGGCGATATCAATCCGGCCTTCCAGCAGCGCGGCCATTTGCAGTTGTGGCGGCACTTCTGCCACCTCTAGCTGCGCCTTGGGGTGGGCGCGGTGAAACCGGTGCAGGTCAGCGGTGAGCTGACCGCTGAACACGGCGTTACCGGCAAAGCCGATGCGCACAGAGCCCACGTCACCACTGAGTGAATCCGCCACCACGGCCCGGGCGCGTTCGGCTTGCTCCAGCGTGCGCCGCGCTTCGGTCAGCAGGGCTGATCCGGCCGCAGTGAGCGTCACCTTGCGGCTGGTCCGCACAAACAGCGGGCCACCCAGTTCTTCTTCCAGCGCCTTGATTTGCATACTGAGCGCCGGTTGCACAATATGTAGGCGCTCTGCCGCCCGCCCAAAATGGCCTTCTTCGGCCACGGCCAGAAAGTAACGCAGATGTCGCAGTTCCATGACAATCAATCAGAAAATATGATGGATAGATCATATCAATCTATTTCTCATTGAGGTGAATGTGGTCCATCCTGAATGCATGAAGCGATGTCGGTAAGGCATTGCAAATGCACACAAGGAGTTCACCATGGATACAGCACGTTTGGCCGATCGCCAGGCCATTGCAGATTTGATGACTGGCTGGATGTTCCGCGACCTGGCGCAGTGGGACAAATTGCGCGGTCTGTTTCACGCCGATGGCCGCATCGAGATCACCTGGTTTGACGGTCTGGCCAGCGACTTTGTCGATGCGTCTGCCCGGATGGGCAAGTCTGACCTGCGCACCAAACACGTGGTCGCCGCGCCGACGGTCCTCTTTAACGGCAACCGCGCCGTGGTAGAAACCAACGCATTGATCCTGGGCGAGAACGTCAAACTGGGGCTGGGGTGCACGTGTTATTCGCGCTTTTATGATCAGGTTGAACAGCGCGATGGCGTCTGGGGTATTGTCCAGCGGCACGCCATTTATGATCTGGGTACATTCAATTTTCCGCGTGGCGTGGTCGAGATTGATCTGGCTACGCTGGACCGCTACCCGCGGGAATACGCGGCGCTGGCTTATCTGCTGGACAAGAGTGGTTTCCCGGTTGAGAACGTCCAGGCCACGCATGGTAGTGATAAAGAGAAGGAATTGAAGACCAGCGCAGAAGCCTGGTTGCGCGGCTGAAGCAGCCCGCACGGTGTCCCGACGGCCAGCCATCTGCTGGCCGTTTTCATTCGGCGTTTACCTGATTACGGCCTCGTGTCACGTCACGCACAATCGCGTTTTGAAATCGTTCTCAAAACGCGATCAGGCGGCGCTCACCAAAACCCCGCCGCCTGAACTAGAATCTGCTGACACCTCAACCAGACCCGGCCCATGAATCTCAGAGAACTTGCTGCTCATCTTCAGTTGTCCCCGACTACGGTCAGCCGCGCACTCAACGGGTTTCCGGAGGTCAACGCGGAAACCCGCGAGCGTGTGGTCGAAGCAGCAGCCCGCTTGGGTTATCGGGCCAATACGGTGGCGCGCCGGCTGGCTACCGGTAAAACAGACAGCATTGGCATCATTTATCCGTTTGAACCGTCTGACCTGGGTGACCCGGTGTTCCTGGACATTATTGCCGGGATTACCGAACGGCTGGGTGAAGCGGCCATGGATCTGGTGATTGTGTCTGCCGCGCAAGAAAACGAACTGGAAACCTATCAGCGCGTGGTCTCCGGCGGGCGGGTAGATGGCTTGATTGTGGCGCGGACCCAGGTGGATGACCCGCGTCTGCAATACCTGCAGGAGCGCAATTTTCCGTTTGTGGCCCACGGCCGTAGCGAGCTGGCCAAACCCTATGCCTGGTTCGATTACGACAACGAATACGGCATGCGCCTTGCGGTCGATCGTCTGACCGCCTTGGGACATCAGCACATCGCGCTGATCAGCGCGCCGTTATCGCTCAATTTTGCCGCGCAGCGCCGCATGGGTTATCTGGTGGGGCTCAATGCCGGCGGCGTGGCGGTGGAACCCGAGTTCATGATTTCTTGCGGGCTGTCGCCGGCGGAAGGCGCAGCAGCCATGAACCGTTTGCTGGCGATGCCGCAACGCCCTACGGCCGTGGTGGTGGATAACAACGTCTCCGCAGTGGGGGTGATGAGCGCCTTGCGTCAAAGCGGCCTGCACCCGGGGGAGGACATCTCCATCATCGTGTTTGGCGGCTTGCCGACCCTGCTGGCGGACAGCATGACCGTCAGCGCCGTGATGCAGCCACGCGCCCGTCAGGCGGGCCGTACGCTGGCAGAACTGATGTTGAACCGTCTGGCTGGCGATAGCGCGCAATCGCTCAGTGCGTTGTGGAAACCCGAACTCGTGAGCGGTAACACCGACCAACCGCCCCGCACCTGACGTTTTTCAGCGACAACCCGCCACCGTTTGACGCTTTTTTCAGCAACGATCAAGTAGTGCCGATTGTCGCCACTACGGCGAAATTACTGGCTTTGGTGTTTCAAACCGGTTTGAGATCTGGCTATAGTAAGTGATTTACCGGAGTTTCGATCCAGCCACGTGCGGGATTAAGATGCATCCCAATGACTTTCAAACCGGTTTGAAACGAACTGCGGATAGTGCTGGAACCGGCAAGCGGGCTGGCGGCGGTTTATAACTCAGCCAGTATGTCCATAGCCACTTTTGTAGTGGCAGCTTGATGAGTAACACGTAGTGCCGCTGACAAAAATATCTGGCAGGACGTTTTTGCCAGCGACTCTCTAGATGAAGAAAACAATGAGCACTCAACCCATCGCACAAGTTAAACCAACCGCGCCGTGGTGGCGTGGCGCCGTCATTTACCAGGTTTACCCGCGCAGCTTTGCCGACAGCAACGGCGATGGCGTGGGCGACCTCAACGGTATTGCCGGCCACCTGGAATACATTGCCAGCCTGGGTGTAGACGCAGTCTGGATCAGCCCGTTCTTCAAGTCCCCGATGAAGGACTTTGGCTATGACGTGTCTGATTATCGCGATGTAGACCCGCTGTTTGGCAACCTGGCAGACTTTGACCGTTTGCTGGCCAAAGCGCATTCGCTGGGCTTGAAGATCATTATTGACCAGGTGCTGTCGCATACGTCTGACCAGCACGCCTGGTTCAAGGCCAGCCGCCAGGATCGCACCAACGACCACGCCGACTGGTACATCTGGGCGGATCCGCAAGCCGATGGCACGCCGCCGAACAACTGGCTGTCCATTTTTGGCGGCCCGTCCTGGCGCTGGGATACCCGCCGTTTGCAGTATTACATGCACAATTTTCTGTCCAGCCAGCCGGATCTGAACTTTCATAACCCCAAGGTGCAAGACGCCATCCTGGGCGAGATTGAGTTCTGGCTGAAGCGCGGCGTGGATGGTTTCCGTTTTGATGCGTGCAACTACCATTTCCACGACCAGCAGTTGCGCAGCAACCCGCCGGCCACCGTGCGCGATACCGCGTCGGTCAGCGTAGAGAACCCGTACGGTTATCAGGCGCACCTGCACGACAAAACGCAGCCGGAAAACGTCGCTTTCCTGCAGCGCATCCGCAAGTTGCTGGATCAATACGGCGCGATGAGTGTGGGCGAAGTGGGCGACGACAACAGCATCGACATCATGGCGCAGTACACCAATGGCGGCGACAAGCTGAACATGGCGTACAGCTTCAACCTGTTGACCGCTGATTTTAGCGCCGCGCATATCCGCAAGCAGGTTGAAGACCTGGAAGCGCAGATCAAGGATGGCTGGGGTTGCTGGACCACTGGCAATCATGACTCCGTGCGCGTGGTCACCCGCTGGGGCAAGGACACGCAACACCCGCGCTTTGCGCCGATGATCGTGGCCATGGAAACCGCGCTGCGCGGCTCGTCCTGCCTGTATCAGGGTGAAGAACTGGGCCTGCCAGAAGCACAACTGACCTTTGAACAACTGCAAGACCCGTACGGCATCACCATGTGGCCGGAATTCAAAGGCCGTGACGGTTGCCGCACGCCGATGCCATGGCAGCACAATGCGCCGCACGCCGGTTTCAGCAAGGCCGACACCTGGTTGCCGGTAGTGGCTCCGCATGTGCCGTTGGCCGTAGATACGCAAGAGCCGAACAGTGATTCCACGCTCAATGCCTACCGCCGTATTCTGCACTGGCGTAAAACCCAACCCGCGCTGATCACGGGCGACATCACGTTCCTGAAAAGCGCAGAACCGATCCTCGCTTTCACACGTAGCCAGGACGACCAGACCCTTGTGGCCGTATTCAACCTGAGCGAAACCGATGTCACGTTTGAGCTGCCGGTGGCCGCCACCGAACTGACGGGCCACGGCCTGACCGGTGCCAGCCTGGCGGGCAAGACGCTGACCCTGGGTGCGTGGGGCGGCTGGTTTGGTACGGTTGATTGAGAAACAACGAGCTTGAAGAAGCTTCAGCAGCCGGGCGCCGATGAAGCTTCGAATCACAGAGAGACAGCATGGCAACAGTTAGTCTGAAAAACATCGTAAAGCGTTTCGGTGATGTCACCACGCTGCATGGTATTGATCTGGAAATCCGCGATGGCGAGTTCATCGTGTTTGTCGGCCCGTCCGGCTGCGGCAAGACGACCTTGCTGCGTACGATTTCCGGTCTGGAAGACATCAGCGAGGGCGAGCTGCAGATTGGCGGTGTGCGCATGAACGAGTTGCCGCCGGTCAAACGCGGCATTGCCATGGTGTTCCAGAGCTACGCGCTTTACCCGCACATGAGCGTGTTCGAAAACATGGCGTTTGGTTTGCGTCTGGCGAACATGAAAAAGGCCGAGTACACGCCGATCGTGCAAGACGTCGCCAAGGTGCTGCAGCTGGATCACTTGCTGGAGCGCAAGCCGCGCGAACTCTCCGGCGGTCAGCGTCAGCGCGTTGCCATTGGCCGCGCCATTGTGCAAAAGCCGGAAGTCTTTTTGTTTGACGAGCCGCTCTCTAACCTGGATGCCGCGCTGCGCGTACAAATGCGGATCTACATTGCCCAACTGCACCGCAAGCTGGGCGCCACCATGATCTACGTGACGCACGATCAGGTTGAAGCCATGACGCTGGCTGACCGCATTGTGGTGTTCCAGGCCGGGCGTCTGGAGCAAGTAGGCACACCGACTGAGCTTTACTACGAGCCGGTCAATCTGTTTGTGGCGGGCTTCCTCGGCTCGCCGGGCATGAACTTCATGACCGGCAGCATCAGCGGCATGACCAGCGAGCTGATTACGGTGGCGCTGGCCGATGGCCAAAGCGTGCATGTTGCGGTAGATGGCAGCACGGCCAAAGTGGGCGATGCCGTTACCGTGGGTGTGCGCCCGGAACACTTGCTGGCCGGCGTGGCAGATAACTGCGTCAGCGGCAAGGTGGTGGTGCTGGAACGGCTGGGCGATTCGTCCGTGCTGTATGTCGAACACCCGGGCAGTGCGCAACCTCTGGCGGTGCGGATTCCGGCGCTGAAACATGTCGCGGTTGGTGAAACGGTCACGCTGGGCTTCAAGCCGCAGCATGGGTATCTCTTTAATGCGCAGGGTATTGCCTTGCGCCGGCTGGACCCCCTGGCCGAGTAGGTATCACCAATACCCTTTCGCTGGCTGTGTTATGCGCAGCTTGCTGCACTCACGTACTGTCTGCGCGTGCATGCCTTGCCAGCAAAAGGGTCTTGGCGATCCCGAGTCGTCCGGGGTTGGGGCAACTGCAAATCGGCTTGGTATGACTCTGTAATCCGGGGCAGATTTGCGGTTTTCTCACTCTCAAAACTCTGAAAATACATTGATGGAGAGTCACATGGATATGTCGAGCAGTCGTTTGGGTCGGGTTGTCGTATCGTCGGTTGCCGCCGCTGTAATGGGTCTGGGCGCCATGTCTGCCTTTGCCGGCGAACCGGGCAAGCTGTTGATCTGGACCAACGGCGACAAGTCGTACAAGGGCCTGATGGCCATTGGTGCAGAATTTACCAAGGCCACAGGCGTACAGGTGGTGGTTGAGCGTCCGGAAGACGCGCCCAACAAGTTCCAGCAAGCCGCTGCCGCAGGCAAGGGCCCTGATATTTTCATCTGGCCGCATGACCGCATGGGTGAGTGGGCAACCGCAGGTTTGCTGAGCCCGATCAACCCGAGCGCCAAGGTCAAGGGTGAGATCGACCAACTGGGCTGGAAAGCCTGGACCTCCGGCGGCAAGACCTGGGGCTACCCGATCGCCATCGAAGCCGTGGCTCTCGTGTACAACAAGGATCTGGTGCCGACCCCGCCCAAGTCGTTTGACGACGTGATTGCACTGGACAAAAAACTGTCCGGCCAGGGCAAGAAGGCCATTCTGTGGGACTACACCAACACCTACTTCACCTGGCCGCTGCTGGCTGCCGGCGGTGGCTATCCGTTCAAGCTCAAGGCTGACGGTACTTACGATGCCAACGATGTCGGCGTGAACAATGCCGGCGCAGTTGCCGGCATGAACACCCTGATGAAGCTGATCAGCACTGGTGCCATGCCCAAGAGCGCGTCTTACGCTGAAATGGAAGCCGGCGTGAACCAGGGCAAGATCGGCATGATGATCACCGGCCCGTGGGCATGGGAAAACCTGAAGAAGAGCAAGATCAACTTCGGCGTAGCCCCGATCCCGACCGTGAACGGCAAGGCTTCGGCACCGTTTGTGGGCGTACTGGGTGCCATGCTGGTTCAATCCAGCCCCAACAAGGATCTGGCCGTGGAGTTCCTGGAGAACTACATGCTGACCGTGAAGGGCCTGAAGACCATGAACGACGACGTGCCGCTGGGCGTACCGGCCAACAAGGCGTTCTACAACGAGCTGAAGGCTGATCCGAACATTGCCGCGACCATGAAGAGCGCGCAAGCCGGTAACCCGATGCCGAACAACCCGGAAATGGGCAAGTTCTGGTCGACCATGGCTACCACGCTGCAGAACATCACCCAAGGCCGTCAAGGCGTGAAGGATGGTCTGGACGCAGCTGCTGCCAAGATCAAGGCCAAGTAAGTTTACGGTGAGGAGTGAGGTGGGAGGGGTAACCCACTTCCTGCCTGATTCTGATCTTCGGTGAAGTGACTGGCTGGATAACTGGCGCTGCCACGCCATGCAACCGGCCGGTGATCTCCACACAATCTGACGGCGCCGGGGCGATGAATCGCTCCGGTACTGGCAGAACGGTAGTACCGCTGTGCTGTCGCGCAGTGTTCTGTTCATCTTCGGGAAGTTCCGGGGCGTTCCGCTTCGGCAAGGACTACAGCAATGCAAAGCAAACTGGCCCGCTGGGCCGGCTCCGTGCTGGGGCTGCTGCTGATACTGGCATCCATCTGGTTGATCACGGCGGTGTACCGCGCCGGTCACACCGGGATTGCGATCACGTTTACTGTCATTCTGGCGGCCTCGATCTGGCTGCTGGCTTCGCCGCGCTTGTATGCCTGGCGCTACCTGTACCCGGGTGTGTTTGCCGCGCTGGTGTTTGTGGTGTTCCCGGCGGCCTACACCGTGAGTATTGGCTTTACCAATTACAGCTCGACCAACTTGTTGACGTTTGATCGGGCCACACAATATTTCCTCGACCAGACGTATTCTGCCGGCGGTGATGCGCTGGATATGGCCATTTACCCCGCCGGTGCGGATGCTCGCGTGTTCCTGACCGCGGCCGACGGCCACAGCTGGGTATCTGATGCCATCAACCTGGACAAGCCCACCGGCAAACCGGTTGAACTCAAGGTGGCGCCAGCCACTGCCGCACCGGTCGGAGAGAAGATTGCCATCCGTGGCGTGATCGCCATGCAGCCGGCCCTCAAGGAACTGCGCATCAGCGTGCCGGACCATGTGTCCAGATACCAGATTTCCGGTTTCTCCAAGGTCTCTCCATCGGCCCCGTTGTACCAGCAAAACGCCGATGGTTCGCTGAAGAACCTGCAAACCGGGGATGTAATCAAACCCAATGTCAAGACGGGTTTCTATGAGACCGCTGCGGGTGACAAAGTGGCGCCGGGTTTCTCGGTCAAGGTGGGGCTGGCCAACTTTGTGCAGCTGTTTACCAGCAGCCAGTTCCGCGGCCCGCTCTTGAAGATTTTTGTCTGGACGGTCTGCTTTGCCGCCGGCACTGTGGTGCTGACCTTTGTGGTGGGTTTTCTGCTGGCCGTTGCGCTCTCCTGGGAGTCGCTCAAGTTCCGTGGCATTTACCGCGTGGCGTTGTTCCTGCCGTATGCCGTACCGGGGTTTATCTCCATCCTCATTTTCAGAGGCCTCTTTAACGAGAACTTTGGCGAGATCAACTACGTCTTGCATGCCATGTTTGGCATCAAGCCAGAATGGTTCTCCAACCCCTGGCTGGCGCGCGCCATGCTGCTGATCGTGAATACGTGGCTGGGTGATCCGTACATCATGTTGCTGGTGATGGGGCTGATCAAATCCATCCCGTCTGACTTGTACGAGGCCTCGGCCATTCATGGCGGTGGCGCGTGGACCAACCTCTCCCGCATTACGCTGCCGCTGATTGCCAAGCCGATCATGCCGCTGCTGCTGGCCAGCTTTGCCTTTAACTTCAACAACTTTGTGCTGATCTCGCTGTTGACCGCAGGCGGCCCGGACTTTGCCGACAGCCTGACCCCGGCCGGCGCGACGGACATTCTGGTGAGTTACACCTACCGTATCGCCTTCCAGGATTCCGGCCAGAACTT
>JASLES010000147.1 GCA_030151005.1 Silvimonas sp. | reverse complement strand
CGTAATCTATCTGGTGGCGTCCGGTATGGGCGCGCATGCAGGCCAGTTTGGTCAAAACCTGTATGCACCGGGCGCGCTGCAAGCCGCGCTGGTGTTCGAGTTTGTTGCTACCTTCATTTTTGTACTGATGATTCTGGGTACCACTTCGCGCACTGAGAACGGCCTTGTTGCAGGGCTGGCAATCGGCCTGACGCTGACTGCGATCCACCTGGTGGGTATTCCGCTGACTGGCACTTCGGTCAACCCGGCACGTAGCTTTGGTCCGGCACTGTTTGCTGGCGGTCAGGCGCTGTCCCAATTGTGGCTGTTTATCGCTGCACCGGCAGTGGCGGGTATTGTCGCGGGTCTGGTGCATCGCAAAGTGTTGAAGCAGCACTAAAAACCGAACGTGTGGCAGAAGCCTGCCGCAATTGAAAATGCCCCGCAGTGCGGGGCATTTTCGTTTCTTCTTCTTGTTTGCAGTGTCGTACCTTCTTTTGAGGTCCGTCCATCCATCCTGTCATTGCGGATACTGCTTTGAATCAGTGCTTGGCTGCGCCTTCTGCGCCCACGCCGGTCATCGAGCGCACAAACTGGGCCGGGAAGGCTGCGTGTTCGCGCTGGGCAGCGGCGCTGGTATCCATCTTCGACACCACGTAGATCACAAAGAACGCAAGCGGCATGGAGAAAATCGACGGATTGTCGTACGGGAAGATCGGCGCTGCGTTGCCCAGAATCTTCACCCACACGGTTGGGCCAGTCACAATCATGGCCACCGCACTGATCAGGCCGACCGAGCCACCAGTGACGGCACCACGGGTAGACAGGCCACGCCAGAACATGGACATGAACAGCACCGGGAAGTTGGCCGAAGCCGCGACCGAGAACGCCAGACCCACCATGAACGCCACATTGGTCTTCTGGAAGGCAATCCCCAGCAGGATGGCGATCACGCCCAGGGTCAGCGTGGCGTACTTGGATACGCGGATTTCCTTGGCTTCGTTGGTATGACCACGGGCAAACACATTGGCGTACAGATCGTGTGATACGGCCGATGCGCCAGACAGGGTCAGACCCGATACCACCGCCAGAATAGTGGCGAAGGCCACGGCAGAGATAAAGCCCTGGAACATGTCACCACCCACGGCGTTAGCCAGGTGAATGGCCGGCATGTTGGCGCCACCAATCAACTGCGTCACCGCTTTGCCTTTTTCCATCACCGTGGTGGTGTACTCCGGCTTGCCCATCACCAGCATGATCGCGCCAAAGCCGATGATGAAGGTCAGGATGTAGAAGTAACCAATGAACCCCGTGGCAAAGAACACGGACTTGCGTGCTTCCTTGGCGTCTTTCACGGTGAAGAAGCGCATCAGGATGTGCGGCAGGCCAGCCGTACCAAACATCAGGCCCACGCCCAGCGAGATCGTCTCGATCGGAGCACCACCACCCGGCGCCATGATGGCAATGCCTTTGGGGTGAACCTTGATCGCAGCGGCAAACAGGCCATCCAGGCTAAACCCCGTGGCAGAGAGCACCATGAAGGCCATGAAGGTTGCGCCCAGTAGCAACATGACCGCCTTGATGATCTGCACCCAGGTGGTGGCGAGCATGCCGCCAAAGGTGACATACAGCACCATCAACACGCCCACGATCACTACGGCATACGAGTAGGGCAGGCCAAACAGCAACTGGATCAGCGCGCCCGCGCCCACCATCTGGGCAATCAGATACAGCGTGACCACCACCAGCGTGCCCACGGCGGCAAATGTGCGGATTGGTGTTTGTTGCAGGTGGTAAGACGCGACATCGGCAAAGGTGTATTTGCCCAGGTTGCGCAAACGCTCGGCCACGAGGAAGGTAATGATCGGCCAGCCCACCAGGAAACCCAGCGAATAAATCAGGCCATCGTAGCCCTTGGTAAATACCATGGCCGAAATGCCCAGGAACGATGCTGCGGACATGAAGTCGCCCGCGATCGCCAAGCCGTTTTGAAAACCGGTAATACCACCACCCGCGGCGTAAAAGTCTTTGGCAGAACGGGTGCGTCGCGATGCCCAGTAAGTAATGCCCAGGGTAAACGCAACAAAAATGATAAACATGATGATGGCGTGCCAGTTGGTGGCACGCTGGGTGACCGGGCCTTCAATGGCGCCGGCAGCCAGCGTCTGGACGCTGGCGGCGAGGGTCAGTGCAGCCAGACCCACGCGGTTGACAATACCTGTGTTCATCGGCGTGCATCCTCGACAAGTTGTTGATTGAGCTGATCGAACTCGGTATTGGCGCGGCGTACGTAAATGCCGGTCAATACAAAGGCCAATACGATCAGCGCAAGGCCAAGCGGAATGCCCAGCGTCATCACCCCGCCTGCGGACACGGGGGAGCCCAGTACGGCAGGCTCAAAGGCAATCATCAGGATCAGCCCGAAATAGGCGATCAGAATGACCAGCGTCAACAACCAGCTCAGACTGCTTTTCTTTTGTACCAGCTCGTGGAACTTGGGATTGTCCTGGATTCTTTGAATCACCTGGTCATCCATGTTGCTCTCCTCTCATCGGTGCGGAACACCCTGCGTTGGTGCATGAGCACGTTCTCCCGACGTGTTTCACCCATGCGCACAGGGCCCATGGCTAATGTATGAGCAGCGCCAGGCATAAGCTAATTGCAAATTTTGATGCTCAAAATCAGGAATGCTTATGTTGCGTTGCACGAATCTTACTCAAAGTGGCGTAGTTGCTTGATTGCAACTACATGGCGCACAGCTTTGCGGCATGTGCGACCGATCTGCGCAATAATCGGGCGTATGGAAATCTATCAACTGCGTACATTTGTTGCGGTTGCACAGCAGGGCCACCTGACGCAAGCGGCCGAGTTGTTGCATCTTTCCCAACCGGCGGTGACCGCCCAGATCAAGGCGCTGGAAGAAGAACTGGGTATGTCGCTGTTTGAGCGTTACCCTGGCGGCGTGCAATTGACCGAGGCGGGCAAGGCATTTTTGCCGGATGCAGAGCACATCCTCTCTGTTTCACGCGATATGCTCTATCGCGCCAAATCCATGTCGGCTGAACCGCGCGGCAAGATCCGCATTGGCACGGTGGGCGTACCTGCGCGCTTGCGTATTGGCCCGTGGCTGGCCTTGCTGCGGCAGCGTTGCCCGCTGATTACCGTGCAGACCACGCACGGTATTTCGGGGGTGATCCTCAATGACGTGCGCAAAAAAATTCTGGATGGCGGTTTTTACTTTGGTCGCAATCCCTTCCAGAACGTGAACACGGTGCAACTGGCTGAACTGGGATTTTGCGTCGCCATGCCGGCCGCGCTGGGGCATGAACACCATGAATCTGACTGGAAAACCCTGGGCAAACTGCCATGGCTGGGTTTATCGCAATTCATGAGTTTGTGTGGCATTACCCAGGAGTTGTGGCGCACGCACAATATTGCGCCCAAGCGGGTTGGGGAGTTTGATGACGAAGGGACGCTGGTCGAGCTGGTGAAAGCGGGGCTGGGGATTTCTTTGCTGGCGGAACGTACAGCCCGGCGCTTTGCGGCGGACGGTTCAATCGTACTGTGGCGCGGTGGCGAGATTGCTATCTCTGCACCTTTGCAATTTTTATATTCGGCAGAGCGTCAGAGTGACCCGATGATTGGCATGCTGCTTGATACCCTGCGCGAAGTCTGGATGCCGGAGTGAGATGTATATGCCGGAGTGAGATGTATCGATGGCGCGGCCAATAAAAAACCCGCTCAAGGAGCGGGTTTTTTATTTCCGGCACGGGACCAGGGAATCCGTTTGCCGTTGGAAAAGCCAACGACGCAGCTGAATTACTTCAGCTTGATTTCCTTGTAAATCACGTGCTTGCGAACAACCGGATCGTACTTCTTGATCTCGAGTTTTTCGGGAGTGGTGCGCTTGTTCTTGGTGGTCGTGTAGAAATGACCGGTACCGGCGCTGGATTCGAGCTTGATTTTTTCACGCATGATCGTTTACCTGGTTACAGTTCGCCGCGGGCGCGCAGGTCAGCCAGGACGGCATCAATGCCGTTCTTGTCGATGGTGCGCAGGGCAGCATTGGATACGCGCAGGCGCACCCAACGGTTTTCGCTTTCAACCCAGAAACGGCGAGATTGCAGATTCGGGAGGAAACGACGCTTGGTTTTGTTGTTGGCGTGGGAAACATTGTTCCCGGTCATCGGACGCTTGCCGGTGACTTTGCAGACACGTGCCATGGTTAGGATTCCCTGACTTCTGGAAAAAACACGATTTATATCACGACTTGGCGATCAAGTTCAAGCCAAATCAGCGGGCGACATATTCTACACGCGACAGAGCCATGCTGTGTAAACAAGCAGTTAAGTCTTGTCGGTACCAGAACCATGCACTGCTGCACCGGCCGAAAACGCCCGGCGTCGTGATGTCGGACGCGTATGCTAAAGCGCGCTGGCGCATTTGGGAATAGTTGTGATGAGGTGTGTGGCGTGGTGGTTAATTTTTTGTGACAAATCTGGCGATCTTGCCAGTGAACCCAACCTCTGGTTTCTGTCACCCGGAGCGGATAGATGCATCCTGCCAAAGTAAAGCGTGAGCGTGTAAAGCTGTTGACCGACCTGCCCAATATTGGCCCTGCAATGGCGGCGGATTTGCAATTGCTGGGTATTGCGCGGCCAGAGCAGCTGACTGGCCGCGATCCTTATGCCTTGTATGACGAACTGTGTGCAGTCACGGCCACCCGGCATGATCCTTGTGTGATTGATGTGTTTATTTCTGTGGTGCGGTTTATGGACGGGGGTGAGGCGCGGGTGTGGTGGGACTTTACGGTTGAACGGAAGGGATTTTTGGGGGAGGGGTGAGGCAGGACCCAAACCCAAACCCAAACCCAAACCTTTGTTAGTGCCTGACGGCACGGTATTTGCAACCCGGCGGTGGCCGGAGCACGTTACTTTTCTTTGCTTCGCCAAAGAAAAGTAACCAAAAGAAAGGCGACCCCTGCGACAGCGCCCACTTCGTGGGTTCCCTGCGCTTCTCGCGTAGCCCGGCAGGCTCGGGAACTCGCTTTGCTCAGACACCCCTCGCCGAAACCCCGGGCCCCGCTGCGATGCTCGGCACTGCTGGAGGGGAGGCAAGTCAAAAGCAACCGCAACATCAAAAGCCAAAGCCAAAGCCAAAGCCAAAGCCAAAGCCAAAGCCAAAGCCAAAGCCAAAGCCAAAGCCAATCAGCCCCACAAACCGCCTGCGTGCAAGAATGGTTTACCTAGCTCATCACCTCGTCATTCCCGCGAAGGCGGGAATCCAGTCCGCAGCCAACGGGCTGCTTGCGGTGGATTGCCGCGACTATTCTGAATTGTCCTGAGCGGCATGCATACATCGCAGCTGGATTCCGGCTCAGGGCCGGAATGACGAGTCAGTGGAATGCGCGTTGAATCGGCCGTTGCCGTTGCCGTTGGGGGTGCTTTTGACTTTCCCTCCCCATTAAAGCCCAGCGCCGAAGAAGGGAGGGAGACCCCAGGCTCCCGACCGACTGAGGGAAGCCCGGAGGGCCGCC
>JASLES010000146.1 GCA_030151005.1 Silvimonas sp. | reverse complement strand
GCCAAAGCCAAAGCCAAAGCCAAAGCCAAAGCCACCCCCACCTCGCAAACCGTCTGCGCGCAAGAATGGTTTACCCTGCCCACCACCTCGTCATTCCTGCGAAGGCGGGAATCCAGTCCGCAGCCCAACGGGCTGCCTGCGGTGGATGACCACGACCGTCCTGAATTGTCCCAAGCGGCATGCATGCATCGCAGCTGGATTCCGGCGCAAGGGGGCCGCCGAGGACCGGAATGACGAGGCAGTGGAATGCGTGTTGAAGTAGCCATTGCCATTGCCATTGCCATTGCCATTGCCTTGGTGTTTCGCTGTTGCAGTTGCAGTTGCAGTTGCAGTTGCAGTTGGGGCTGTTTTTGACTTTCCTTCCCATTAAAGCCCAGCGCCGAGGGCGTGGAGGGAGACCTTGGGCTCCCGACCAACCGAGGGCAGCCCGGAGGGCCGCCAGGCTGGGGTCGCCTTTCTTTGCCTACTTTCTTTGGCGAAGCAAAGAAAGTAGGGTGGGCCCGGCACCCCGGGTATCAAAATGCTTTTAAACCCGCGCCGCCAGGCGCTATTGCCGTGGTTCTCGCCAGAGAACGGAGCCGTTCCGGCTCCAGACTGGATTCCCGTCTCAGCGGAATCCCACTCACCCCACTTTCAACACCCCACTCATATCCTCATGCCCGCTCCCACAAAACACATCACACAAAAACACCACCTCCCCCGGCGGTAAAGCCGGCAAGTTCAACCTGGCCGTTTGCCCTGGTACCAGATCAGTCCGCAACTTCAGGTCCGGCAAGGAAAACCCCATCACTACGTCGCTGACCGTCACTTCCAGCACCACCGGCTGATTGGCCGGAATGGCGACGGTAGCGGGTGTATAGACAAAGCGTTTGGCGCTGATGCGGATCACTTTGGGCTCAGCGGCAGCGACCAGCGTGGTCAGCGCACCCGCAGACAAAGCCGCCACACTGCCCCGCAAAAACTGGCGTCGGGTCGTCATGATCAAGCTCCTTGTACCGGCAGTTCATGCAATACCGGCATGACGGCGGTTGCGGGTTCCGTCACCTCTCTAAATCCCAATCCGTGATAGGGCGTGGCGGCGTTCCACGGCACAGGGGTACGTTGCGGTTGCGAGCCGGGCGCGGGCAAGGCAAACATCAGGCCCTGGCCGGCGTGGTGGGCAATGTGGCCGGTCAGGTGATGATGTTCCTGGTGGATATGGCCGTAGAACACGGTCACGTTCTCATAAGGCTGCAAGCGTGCCAGCACCTGATCGCCATCGGTGGTGGCCCAGTCCCAGCGTGGGTAAAGGTCAAACAGCGGGCGGTGGGTAAAGACAATGATGCGGGCGTCGTGGGGTTGTTGGGCCAGATCGGCGTCCAGCCATTGCAATTGGGCGTCGCCTACTTTGGCATGTGGGTCGCTCACATTATCGAGCACGATGAAATGCACGCCCTTGTGGTCAAAGGTGTAGTGCGTGGCACCAAAAAACTCCTGGAACACCGCGCCGTTATCCAGCGAGGCATCGTGCTCGCCCGGCATGTAATGCACGACCGGCACGGTAATTTGCGCAGCCAGTTGTTTGAACTCTTGCATGCGCTGGCGGCGCATGGCCGGGTCTTCGCTGATGTGGGTGAGGTCCCCGGTGAACACCACAAAATCCGGTGGCGGGTTGAGCGCGTTAACGGCAGCAATGGCCTTGGGCAGCGTGCCGGTATAGTCCGGGTTCACCGCTGGCCCTTTGAAACCCCAGTGGGTGTCAGACAACTGCACAAAGTAAAAGTCGCTGGCTGCTTGCTGACCGCCCATGCCGGTACAGCCGGTCACCAGCACCACACTGCCAAGGCCGGCCAGTTTGAGAAAACTGCGCCGGTTGATTGCGTTTTCCATGTTTTTCACCTTTGCTATGTTGAACACGTGTGGGGCGGTTGCTGCCCTTGTGTGTACAAACCAGCGGTGCAGAAAAAATATTCCGCACCTGGTGAAATAAAACGGCCCGCCCGACAGTTAACACAGCATGAACGCCCCCATGCCACCTGATAAAAAGACCCGCTTTGAGCAACTGGCCTTGCCCCATCTGAACCGCGTCTGGCAACTGGCGCGCTGGCTGGCACGCAATGACGTGCAGGCCCAAGAGGTGGTGCAGGAGGCCTGGTTGCGTGCCTGGCGTTACTTTGATGGTTTTTCCGGCAACGCCGAGGACGCCCGCGCGTGGCTGCTGGCCATTGTGCGCAACGCGTTCTATGACAGCGTGGCCGCAAAACCAGAAACCGAACCGCTGGATGAATCTGGCCCGGATGCGGTGGACTGGCGCTTCAATCCGGAAATCCTGGCCGCCCGTGCGGACGCCCGGCGCGTGCTGGAGCAAGCCTTGCGGCAATTGCCCGTGGCGTATCGGGAGGTCATCGTGCTGCGCGAACTGGCGGAGTGTTCTTATGAAGAAATTGCCACGCTGACTGGCTTGCCTGCGGGCACGGTGATGTCGCGCCTCTCGCGCGCGCGCAGTCAGCTGGCCCAATTGCTGGGCGCCGCCCAACCAGGAACAACGCGATGAACCACGACGATATCCAGACGCGTTTGTCCGCGCTGATTGATGATGAACTGCCGGCCGCAGAGGCAGAAACGCTGCGTGCCCATCTGAATGATTGCGCCGAGTGCCGGGAGGCTTATGCCGCCATGCTGGCACTGGGCACCTGGGTACAGCGTGACGCCGTGACGCCGCTGCCGCCCATGCTGGCTGCGCAGCTTTCGGCGAGTCTGAGCCCTGCCGCGCCAACGCCCGTCGCCAGACCCGAACCGGACCGCCAGCGCCCGCCACGCGGCTGGTTCTGGCCATCGTTGACGGGGCTGGGCGGGCTTGTGGCGGGTGCGGCGTTGATGTTTGCCGTGCTGCCACTACTACAACCCACTCCGGATATGCTCACGCAAGACTTGCTGGCGGGGCATATCCGCGCATTGCAGGTGGATCATCTCTCAGACGTCATCAGTACCGATCAGCACACTGTCAAACCCTGGTTTGCCGGCAAACTGGATTTTTCCCCACCGGTGCATGACCTTGCGGCTGAGGGCTTCCCGTTGGCCGGAGGGCGGCTGGACTACCTGCAACAGCGACCGGTTGCAGTGCTCAATTACCGCTATCGGCTACACGTGATTGAGGTTTATGCCTGGCCTGCGGCTGCCAAACCGGTCGCGGGGGAGGCGCTGCAAACGCGTCAGGGCTATCAGATTCTGGGCTGGCAGCAAGAAGGCATGACGATGTGGGCGGTGTCAGATCTCAACGGGGGGGATCTGCAACGCTTTGCCGATTTGCTGAAAAAAGCCGGCAATCCGTCCTGAAAACGCAAAAAGCCCGGCCAGTACCGGGCTTTTTGCTCATCACACTATCTGTCACACCGGTGCCACCGGTACAGCGGTCACTGGTGCATAGGCGCTCGGCTGGCTGGCCACTGGCACATTGCCGTGAATACGGTGCTGATGATTGTCGGCAAACATGTAATACGGGAAAGGGCGGGCGGGTTCGCTGATCGCGTTCAGGCGTGCCAGCTGGGCATCCGCAATGGTGAATTCCAGCGAGCGCATGGTTTGTTGCAGCTGCTCCGGTTTGGTGGCGCCCACAATCACGCTGCTCATGCCCTTGCGGTGGTACAACCAGTTCAGCGCCACTTGTGCCATCGGGCGGTCGATTTCCTGGGCCACGCGTTCCAGTTCCGCCACAATTTCAAAATTGCGCGGGGTGAGTTTGTCAAAGCCCGGTGATGCCTGACCCCCTGCAGATGTCACCTGCAAGCGGCCATCGCCAAACTGGCCGCCCTGGCTGGGCTTGTACTTGCCACTTAACAGCCCCATGGCCAGCGGGCTCCAGGCCACCAGACCCATGCCGGTTTCCACCGCCAGATCAGAGAACTCCAGTTCTGCATTGCGTTCGATCATGGAGTACTCCAGTTGCAGGGCGGCGACCGGTTCATAACCGCGCCATTGCGCCAGCGTTTGCGCTTTGGCGGCATACCAGGCCGGGGTGTCAGATAGCCCCACATAACGGATTTTGCCGGCGCGCACGGCATCATCCATGGTGCGCATGACTTCTTCTGCCGGCGTGACCCGATCCCAGGTGTGCAGGTAGTACAGATCAATGTAATCGGTGTTCAGGCGCTTGAGCGAACCCTCCAGCGCGCGCATCAGGTTCTTGCGGTGATTGCCGCCCGAGTTCGGGTTGCCAGGCTCCGCGTTGTAGCTGTATTTGGTTGCCAGCACGATACGGTCACGCACGCCGCGCTCGGCAATGAATTCGCCGGTCCAGGTTTCGCTCGTGCCGGCGGTGTACAAATCTGCGGTGTCTATGAAATTGCCACCGTGCTCCAGGTACACGTCAAACAGGCTTCGGGCGACGTCACGTTCGGTACCCCAACCCCATTCAGTGCCAAACGTCATGGTGCCCAAAGAAAAAGGGCTGACGCGCAGACCAGAACGACCCAACAGATGGTAAGTGGCGTTACTCATGATGTATCTCCTTACATGGTTGCCCGAAAACCGGGGAGGGTTTGTGTGTTGACGGAACCCATTCTGGTCTGCTTTATTGTGAAGAAAAATCCC
>JASLES010000132.1 GCA_030151005.1 Silvimonas sp. | reverse complement strand
GACGGATACTGCAACAATTTCGCTGGCCACGGCCTGAGTGTCGCTGACCATGGCGCCAATCAAGGTGCTGATTTCCTGGGTGGCGTTGCCGGTGCGTTCGGCCAGTTTGCGTACTTCATCAGCCACGACGGCAAAGCCGCGACCTTGCTCGCCCGCACGGGCGGCCTCGATGGCGGCGTTGAGCGCCAGCAGGTTGGTCTGGTCGGCAATTTCGCGGATCACCCGGACAATGCCGGAGATCTCGCTGGAACGCTCTCCCAGCCCTGCAATGCGGTCGGCCGCCTGGCGTGAGGCATCAGACAGCGTGTGCATTTGTTGTTCCATGCGCCCGACCACGTTGGTACCCGCATGAGATGACCCTTGCGCATCGCGGGCAGTGCTGGCTGCATCGTTGGCATGGTCGGCAATGTGCGTGATGCTGACGGTGATCTGCTCGACCGTCGCCGCCATGCTGGAGGCCGATTCGCTTTGTTGCCGGCTGTCTGTGGCAATGCGACTGATGGCATTGTCGAATTCGCCAGTGGCCTGATCGACTTCCCCGGCGGTGAAGCGCACATCGTTCATCAGCCCTTGCAAAGATTCAGCCGCCTGGTTGAACTGCACGCCGATACGGTCCATTTCGTTATCGCTCTGGCCGGTTCTCGTTTGAACAATGCGTGCCGTCAGATCACCTTTGCCGAATCGCTCAATGGCGTGCACGACTTTGGCCAGCGGCCCCAACTGCCGTTTGAGACCCAGGTACAACAACCCCAGCGTGATCAGCGCCAGCACCAGGCAGACCACAATCAAACGATTACGCAACTGGGTGCTGTGGCCGGTGAATTCTTCGGTAAAGCTGCCGCTGGCGACGATCCAGTTCCAGTCCGGGATCTGCGCGAAAGCGGCCATTTTGTCTTCTACCGCGCCGCCATGGGCCGGATTGGCAAGGGTGTAATGCACCAGGCCTTCTTTCTCGGCAATCATCTGCTGGTACATATCGTTGTGCTGGCCGCCATTGGTTTCGGTCACGAGCTTGCCCTCGTAACGCGGGTGAATGACAAAGCGCGCAATGCCGGCATCGCCCGTAGGCATGACGGCGTAGACATAACCGCTTTCACCCACTTTGAGTCCGCCTAACATTTGTTTGAGCGTGGCGATTTCAGGCGTCAGGTCTGTTCTGGTTTGTATCCAGCCCGCCACCTGGCCCGCGCTGTTCCGGATTGGCAAGGCATTGGTCATGTAATAGCGGCCATTACGGATCACCATGCCTACAAACGTACCGCCGGCACTGATGGTCCGGGCAATCGGGTCATCGCTCTTGATGACGGAGCCGAGCATGGATTTGCCAGCCGGATCTTTGAGCAGTGTGTTCACCCGCACAAATGCGCCAGCCTCGTTCTTGGCGACAATGGCGGGTTCCGCGCCGGTTTGCTCTTTGAACTGGTTAAGCAGGGCGGCATCTGCATCCAGCACTTTGTCGCCCGCCTTGACCACGGGTAGTCCGGCTTCGGTTTTATCCGTGGTAACGAGAATATTGGCGCCCAGTTGCCGTTCAAACTGGTCCAGCAGGCCTTTGCTGCGCGTTTGCGCATCGCGGTAAGCCAACTGGAACATGTCTTTGACCAGCACCAGTTGGGTGTTGAGGTTGCTCTCGGCGATCGATCGGGCGGTTTGCTGCACGCTGACGCTGGTAAACACGACCAGTGCGCCAAAAACCACAATGCACACCACACTACCCAGCATCAAAAATTGGGTGACCAGGGGACGACGATGGATCGCGAACATGGGCAGAGCCTCCTTGGTGTACCCGTTGCAGGCACACACTTTTCTTGTGTGGTTCTGTTCACTATATATCGGCGTGGCAAAAACCCAATTGGCATCACGCGCGGGGATGTCGTGACTGCTGCAACATCCATAAAAAACGGCAGGCTAATGGCGCCTGCCGTTTTGACTCTCGCGCCGTCATGGCGCAGCTCAAGCCGGCCAGATAGCCCCAAGGATGCGCTCTCCGTGCGCCCCAGTGACGCCTGGCAGATTGGCTGGCAGGCGGCGATCACAACGCCAGGCCAGCCAGGCAAAGGCATAGGCTTCAACCCAATCCGGATCAACCCCCAACGCGGCGGTGGTTTTGACTTGCTGGGTCGGGAGCCATTGCTGTAGCTGCGCTTGCAGATGGGCGTTATGCGCGCCGCCACCGCACAGATAAACGGCTTTGGCCTGCGGGGCATGCAAGCGAATAGCATCGGCCAGCGTCCGTGCTGTCAATGCATTGAGCGTGGCCTGGACATCCGCCGGTTCGTGCCGAAAACCGCCCAGATGTTTTTGCAGCCATTCGCCATGAAATAGATCCCGGCCAGTTGATTTGGGGGGCAGCAAGGCAAAGTAGGGCTCGGAGAGCATGGCCTGCAACAGATCCGCCTGCAGATTGCCTTGCGCCGCCCAGGCGCCGCCTGCATCAAAGTGTTCTCCTTTATGTTGCAGCGTCCACAAATCCATCAGTACGTTGCCTGGGCCGGTATCAAAACCGGTGACCGTGCCATCTGCCGCCAGCACGGTGATGTTGGCAATCCCGCCGATATTGGCCACGACACATGGCTCGCCGGTGTGACCAAAAATGGCTTGATGAAACGCCGGCACCAGTGGCGCGCCCTGGCCACCAGCGGCGACATCCCGGCTACGGAAATCGCCAATCACGTTGATCCCGGTCAGCTCGGCAAGGCGGGCGTTGTTGCCCAGTTGCACGGTGTAACCCAGTTCGGGTCGATGCCGTACGGTCTGGCCATGATTGCCGATGGCACAAATCTGCCCGGCGCTTAATCTGGCATCAACCAGCAGGCGTGCGACCGCTTCGGCATACAGGTCTGCCAGCGCATTGCCCGCCAGATGAGAAAGATGCAATTCGTCCGGCGAAGGGCTTTGCAGTTGCATCAGTTGTGCGCGCAACGGGCCAGGCAACGGGAGCGAGAACGCGGCCGCCAGATGGGGTTTGTCGCCGGAGAAATCCACCAGCGCCGCGTCAACACCGTCAAGGCTGGTGCCGGTCATCAGGCCGATGTAGTACTTGGGGGGCTGGGTCATAGGGGCTCTGGATTCGTGGATGTTGAGATGGCTGGCTTTTGCTGTGCGGCGCTGGAAAACATTGAAAGCGTGTTAGCGCCTTCGGCGCGGGTAAAAGGCGTTTTGATACCCGGGGTGCCGGGCCCACGTTGCTTTCTTTGTCTCGCCACCTCGGCGGCCCCAAAGAAAGTAACCAAAGAAACGCGACCCCAACCTGGCGGCCCTCCGGGCTTCCCTCAGTCGGTCGGGAGCCTAAGGTCTCCCTTCCTTCTTCGGCGCTGGGCTTTAATGGGGAGGGAAAGTCAAAAACAACTTCAACCCCACCATCAACATCAACGTCATTGGATCGCGGAGACTTATCCCCGCCTGCAAACCCGCTCAATCCGCCACACGCTTTAGAGCAAGGCCCGTTTTGCGATAGAATCACGGCTTTGCCGAATTCCTTGCCGGGCGCTGCAGCCAAAGCGTAGCAAAGCCGCCCGTCTGTGCCAATCAACCGGGCTGCGTTTATCGCAGCCGGACATCAGATCGAATCATCATGACTGAACAAGAAAAAGCGCCTTTGCATCCGGATACGCTGGCTGCCCTGCAGATCATCAAGCGCGGTGCGGATGAAATCCTGCCGGAAGATGAACTGATCAAGAAGCTGGAAAAAAGCCGTACCACCGGCGTGCCGCTCAAGATCAAGGCGGGTTTTGATCCCACGGCGCCCGATCTGCATCTGGGCCATACCGTGCTGATCAACAAGATGCGTCAGCTGCAAGATCTGGGCCACACAGCGCAGTTTCTGATTGGCGATTTTACCGGCCGTATTGGCGACCCCACCGGCAAGAACACCACGCGCCCGCCGCTGACGGAAGAAGACGTCAAGCGTAATGCCGAGACCTATGAGCGCCAGGTATTCAAGATTCTGGACCGCGAAAAGACCCAGGTCATGTTCAACTCTACCTGGCATAACGAGCTGGGCGCGGCCGGTATGCTCAAGCTGGCGGCGTCGATCACCGTGGCGCGCATGCTGGAGCGGGATGATTTCTCCAAGCGCTTTGCCAATAACCAGCCGATCGCTGTGCATGAATTCATGTACCCGCTGCTGCAAGGCTATGACTCGGTTGCCATGGAGGCGGACATGGAACTGGGCGGTACCGACCAGAAATTCAACCTGTTGATGGGCCGCATGCTGCAGCAGCAACATGGCAAGGCACCCCAAGTGGTGTTGATGATGCCGCTGCTGGAAGGGCTGGACGGCGTCAACAAAATGTCCAAGTCGTTGGGTAACTACATCGGGATCGATGAGCCGGCTAACGAAATCTTCGGCAAGGTAATGAGCGTGTCTGACACGCTGATGTGGCGCTATTTTGAGCTGCTGTCGTTCCGCCCGATGAGCGAAATTGACACCTTCAAGGCCGATATCGCCGGTGGTCGTAACCCGCGCGACATCAAGGTGCTGCTGGCGCAAGAACTGGTGGCGCGCTTTCATTCGCAGGCGGCCGCAGAAGCTGCGCTGGCAGACTTTGAGACCCGCTTCCAGAAGGGCGCCATTCCGGACGAGATGCCAGAATTCACGTTTGCCGCAGAAGGTGAGGGCATGGCGATTGGTACTGTGCTGAAAGAGGCGCAACTGTGCCCGTCGACCTCCCAGGCTTTTCGGGATATCCAGGCCGGCGCGGTCAAACTTAATGGCGAAAAGGTGGCGGACAAAAATCTGTTGCTGGCCCGCGGTGAAACCGTGGTGTTGCAGGTGGGCAAGCGCAAGTTTGCCCGCGTGACCATTCAATGATCATGCGCTAACCCGTTGGTCTGACAGAAGAAAAAGCGGAGGATTTCCTCCGCTTTTTTTACGTCTGACAAAGGCGGTCATCTGGTTTTTGATATATGACAGTTGTGTATTTTGTTACTTAACTACGTTTATACGAAGAGTATTATTGTAGTTATGTAACGAACATAGAGTAAGCAAGCCATGAGTTCCCTCGCCATCCCCCGTCCCCGGCGCGCCTTGGGGGTAATGCGCCGCATGAGAGAAGGTTTCCCGATTCTTGAAGCAGGCCCGTCTTCCCTGACGACCTGGCAAGACGGTTGCGGCCAGGAAGCTGCGATGTGGCTGAGCTTTTTCAATCACTACGGCTGGGTTGAAGCCAGCGAGTGGGCTAATGGCGTCAAGGCGTGGGCCTTGTCGGACAAAGGCAATCTGGTGCTGGAAGAAGGCGAGCGCTGGTGGGAGCACCTGAGCTGGTCGCAACGATTGTATGTGCGCTTTTTTGGCTAAGTCGCCATCCGGTCAAACAGCTTAACGGCGGTTTTGACCGTGGCCGCATGAATGGCCACCGTCCCGGTAATATCCCGCCCGTACCCGCCACCCATGGTCACCGCCACCGGAATATCAGCCTGCTGGCAGCGCGACAACACATATTCATCCCGTGCCTTCAATCCGGCGGGCGTGAGCGCCAGGCGACCAAGGCGGTCACCTTCCCAGGCGTCCGCGCCGGCCAGGTAAATAACCAGATCCGGGCGTTGTGCCTGTAACAAGCCGGGCAAGGTGGCTGCCAGCGTGTGTAGATAGCTTGCGTCGGTTGTGCCATCAGCCAGTTCTATATCCAGATCACTGGCCACTTTGCTGAACGGAAAATTATTGGCGCCGTGCATGGAGAGCGTGAACAGGGCGGGTTCATCCGCCAGCATCAAGGCAGTGCCATTGCCCTGATGTACATCCAGATCAATGACCATCGCACGGCGGATGACCCCCTCAGCCTTTAGTACCCGCAAGGCCACCGCGCTATCGTTGAACACGCAAAACCCGCTGCCATGATCGGCGCAGGCATGGTGCGTGCCGCCCGCCAGATTCACGCCGCAACCTTGCAACAACGCTGTCCGGCACGCCGCCAGGGTGGCGCCCGTAGACCGGCGCGAGCGCTCCAGCAGCGCGGCTGACCAGGGCAGGCCAATGACACGCTGTTCCGCCACAGACAACGTGCCGTGGATGAGTTTGTCCAGGTAATCAGGGGTATGCGCCAGCAAAAGTTCGTAATCGGTGGCGGCGGGGGCGTCTTCTATCAGGTGCGCAGCAAAAGGCTGCACGGCAGCGTGCAGCATTGCATATTTGCTGGCGGGAAACCGATGCCCGGC
>JASLES010000213.1 GCA_030151005.1 Silvimonas sp. | reverse complement strand
TGACGACTCCTTGGTCTCAGACCAGATATTGCATGTCAGCGTTATGCAGGGCGCGGGCGTTTTCCGGGCGGAACTGCCGGCAATAGTCATCTGGCCTGGCCACGCCAGAGCGCCAGGCAACAAGGCCCACCCTGGCGGGCGAGTAATGCGGGCGCGGGTCCAGTGGATGCGGGGCGCTGGAGTACGCAATCAACGTATCCATATCAAAGCGCAGCTCGACGTAATCACCGGCTTTGCAATGGTCTGGCACAAACACAAAGCGTCCTTGCGGATCGACGACGATCTTGCTGAAAAAGTTGACCGGGGCAATCAGGTCGCGCCGGCTCAGGCCATATTTGCCGATTTCAATCAGCAGCCCGTCCTTGCCATTGCGATACATGGCATTGCGTGCGCTTTCAAAGTTGCGTTCGCCATATTTGCGCTGACACGCACCGGCATCAAGCAAGGCGCCCAGCGGGTCATGCCAGCCCACGGTGTCGGCGGTAATGGAGGCAAGCGAGCGTCCCATGTCGCTCATCAAGACATGGCCGCGCGTGTAGTGTGCGGTGTGTTGGGCCTTGAGCGAGTCCGGCATGCTGTAGCGTTCGAGTTTTTCCCGAGCGCTATACGCCACCAAAGAAAGGTTGGCGTGTGCTTCCAGCGCGACAAGGCGCAGTGTGCTGCCGCGCGGCATGATGCCGGACCAGTGAGCGCCACCTGGCATGATCTCAGACCACATGACCGAATCGGCGGCCAGGTCGCCAGCAAAATTGCGCCAGAAAGCCGGGGTATCCAGCGGGTTGCTGGCAGGTGGATTGGCAGGAATGAGCGAAAAATCGTTCATGTTCTCTCCTTGTCTCAGGCGCTGATGCCTGAGAGTTTCTGCAATTGTTCCAGGTCGGTTTTGACGCCGGCGGTTTCGCGGATGCGATCCAGAATCTGTCGCTTGAGGCGGACGAATTCCGGTGCCAGTTTCATGTCCTGGTTGCGCGCAAACGGCAGCGGCACGTGATAAAGCGTATCGATGCGGCCTGGGCGCGGCGCCATCAGCACCACACGGTCACCCAGATAAATGGCTTCTTCCACATCGTGCGTAACAAAGACGATGGTGACTTTTTCCAGACGGCGTACGTGGCAGATCAGGTCGTGCATGACCTCACGGGTTTGCGCATCCAGCGCGCCAAAGGGTTCATCCATCAGCAAGATGCGCGGCTTGCTCATCAAAGCGCGCGCAATGGCAACGCGCTGCTGCATGCCACCGGAAAGTTGCGCCGGATATTTGTGGGCGGCGGCCGTCAAACCCATCAGGCTTAACAATGCATCCGCGCGACCACTGGCTTGTTCAACGTCTGCGCTGGTCCGGTTTTGCTGGTTTACCGAGAGGCGCCGGCTGAACTTGATGTTGTCCATGACATTGAGCCAGGGATACAGGCTGTAATGCTGAAAGACCATGGCGCGGTCTGCGCCGGGGCCATCTACCGTGCGGCCATTCACTACAATCTGGCCGCTGGTGGGGGCTTCCAGCCCGCCAATCATGCGAAGCAGCGTGGACTTGCCGCAGCCGGATGCGCCCACAAAGGTAATGAACTCGTTATCACCAATGTTGAGCGTGGCGTCTTGCAAGGCTTGCACCGCATGAGCGCCGCGCCCGAATACTTTATTGACGCCGCGAATTTCAATTTTTTCAGTCATCTGTGCTTACCTCTTGGCCAGCCACGGGAACGCCAGTCGATGAATCAGGCGGAAAATCTGGTCAATCACCAGCCCCATCGCACCGATCAGCAAAATGCCGCCGAAAATCTTGTCGGTCTGCAAGAAGCGCTGCGCCTTGAGAATGGCGAAACCGACGCCGGAATTGGCCGCAACCAGTTCTGCCACCACCAGATACGTCCAGGCCCAGCCCATGGTGATGCGCAAGGTGTCCAGTAACGCGGGTTTAGCCGACGGTATGATGACCAGCCGGATGATTTCAGCGCGGGTGGCGCCCATGGTCTGGGCGGCTTCAATTTGCGCATCCGGCACACGGCGCACGTCTTCGGCCACCATCAGCACCATCTGGAAAAACGTCCCGATAAAGATCACCGCAACTTTGGCGCCTTCATCAATCCCCACCCACAGCATGACCAACGGCACAAACGCTACCGCCGGCATGTAGCGGATAAAGTCGGTCAGCGGCTCCAGCAGGGCCTGTACCGGGCGAAACGTGCCAATCAGCAGCCCGAGCGGCAGTGCAACCACCAAAGACAGTGCCCAGCCAGCGCAAACACGCCACGCGCTGATTGCCATGTCGGCGGCCAGATTGTCTTCTGTCCACCATTGACCCAGCCGGGTGGCCACTTGCGCCGGGCCGGGCAAAAACACAGGCGAGACCCATTGGGTAGCCGCTAGCGCCCACCAGATCAGCAGCGGTAAAACCAGACCGGACAGCGCAATCAGCGCGTACTGATGGCGCTCCAGATGGCCGCGGATCGCCCAGAATGTGCTGCGGGGCCGCGTATGCGGCGTGCTGGTAATGCCAGCGGGAATGCTCTCAGGGGCAGACATGGGCGTTTCCTTTTTGCTCGTCAAACCGGGCGGGCGCGAGTGCGCCCGCCCTACGCGTTACTTCGCGGCTTCTTTGATCAAGGAGCCATCCAGCCCCTTGGTAAAGTCAGGTTTGCCATCGACCAGTTTGTTTTCCAGCAAGAACTTGTTGATGGTGGGTGCAACGGCTGCCAGTGAAGTCGGGCTGGCCGGATTGAACGCGTCTGCATTGTCTTTGGCCGTAAAGAAGCGCGTACCCGGCAGGAAAGCCTTGTATTCATCAGGCTTCATGCTGACCACTTTGGACATGATTTTTGAGGCTTCTTGCGGATGTGCGGCGATGTAGGCCTGCGCGTCGTACCAGGCCTTGATCATGCCGACGAGGTCTTTGCGCTTGGTCTGAATGGCCTTGTCTTGCGCGACCAGCAGGTCAGGAATCAACCCTGGCATGTCTTTGGAGGTAAACAGTGCGTGGCCCGTGCCGGAAGTCTGGATGGTATTGACCCAGGGGTTCCACACCACGGCGGCATCCACCCGGCCGGCCATAAAGGCGGCAGCGGCATCACCGGCCGACAAATTGGTCAGCTTTACGTCCTTGAGCGACATGCCGTGTTTTTCCAGCGCGGTGACCAGCACAAAGTGCGAGATGCTGTATTGCTCCAGTGCGATGGTCTTGCCTTTCAGGTCAGCAAAGGTCTTGATTTTGGGGCCAACCATCAAGGCGTCGTTGCCAAACGAGTTGTCGTTGACCAGTACGGCCTTGACCGGCACGCCTTTGGCGAGCGGCGCCATGGTATCTGACCAGGTTTGGGAGTTTGCGTCCAGTTGGCCGCTGGACAATGCGGAGATGGAATCGGTGTAGTTGGCGAACCAGACGAGTTTGACGTCCGCGCCATATTTCTTGAAATAACCGTTTTGTTCGGCGACGTACCAGGCAACCCAGCCTGGCCAGTCGGACACGCCGACTTTGACCTCGGCGCGGGCCAGTGGCGACCAGGCGGACAGCATGACAAAAGAGATGGCGGCAACACGACAGAGGGTACGGCGGACAGCTTGGCGGGCAAACATGGCAAGGCTCCTCTTGGACAATTCGGGCACGAGAGGCGGGCAGACAACGTGTACAAAAAACCGTATCTGTCGCGACCTCCCGGGCTTTTGTCCCGCCGTGGAGCCTGTGGCTGTTCAGTTCGTCCCCGGCGTGCCGGGCGGCCTGATCAGCGATCACCGCAAGGTGAAAGGCCGGAATGCTCTCGGACCAGTATTCATCCCCGTGGGGACCGGAACCCTAGCTTTCCTGAAAGACGATGCGAACACGTCGCACCCCTCGTTGC
>JASLES010000028.1 GCA_030151005.1 Silvimonas sp. | reverse complement strand
TGTAATGTGGAAAACGCCTCTTACGGCTTGTGCAACTGCGCTGAACGCACCGCGTTGTTTGCCGCGATCGCAGCCGGATACAAACCGGGCGACTTTGCCACGCTGGCCGTAGTGGGTGATACCGATGGCCCCATCGCGCCGTGCGGCGCGTGCCGGCAGGTGATCATTGAACTTGGGTCGCCCACGCTGGAAGTCATCCTCACCAATCTTAAAGGCGATGTGGAAGTCACCAGCGCCAGCGCGCTCTTGCCGGGTGCGTTTTACCTCGACCCCAACGCCTGACCAGGGCGTAGCAGACTCGTTTCGCAGACTGACAAGGATCTACAACATGTCGCACACGGATATCCAGCCCGAGGTGTTCCACCTGGGATTGACCAAAGCCATGCTCAAGGGCGCCACCCTGGCCATCGTGCCGGGAGACCCCGCCCGTAGCCAGCGTATTGCAGAACTCATGCAGAACCCGCAACCCCTGGCCAGCCACCGCGAATTCAATTCCTGGCTGGGTGAGCTGGACGGCAAACCAGTCGTAGTGTGTTCTACCGGTATTGGCGGCCCTTCAACCTCTATCGCCGTGGAAGAACTGGCACAGCTTGGGGTACGCACCTTTTTGCGGGTCGGCACCACGGGTGCCATCCAGCCCCATATCAACGTGGGCGACGTGCTCATCACTACCGGTGCGGTGCGGCTGGACGGTGCCAGCTATCACTTTGCACCGGCCGCGTACCCCGCCGTGGCCCACTTTGACTGCACGACTGCGCTGGTCGCCGGCGCCAAAGCCAAAGGGGCGACAGCGCACGTTGGCATTACCGCTTCATCTGACACGTTTTACCCCGGTCAAGAACGCTACGACACGTATTCCGGTCGCGTGAACAAAGAATGGGAAGGCAGCATGAAGCAATGGCAGGCACTGCATGTCATGAACTACGAGATGGAATCGGCCACGCTGTTGACCATGTGCGCTGCACTGGGTTTGCGTGCGGGCATGATTGCGGGCGTGATCGTCAACCGTACGCAGCAGGAAATCCCGAACGCACAAACCATGAAAAAGACAGAAAGCGATTCAGTAGCCATTGCCATTGAGGCGGCCAGGACACTGCTTTGATTTCTGATATTCCGGATACACCACGGCAAGACCACGAACCGGGCCCAGTTGCCCGGTTTGTTGTTGCTGGGCGCTTGTGATCACTGAAAAAAAAGAACCCGCCTTGCGGCGGGTTGAAGGTACGACTCTGCTCTTTACGATCAAGAGGATGTGTTTTGTCTTGTTCTGGTTTTACTCCACACGTTCGCCGTGCAGGGTCACATCCAGACCTTCGCGTTCTTCTTCTTCCGTCACGCGCAGGCCGATCACAACATCAATAATCTTCAGCAGAACAAAGGTCAGTACGCCGCTGTAGATCAGCGTGGTCAACACGCCCTTGATCTGCAGAACCACGTTACCGTCAGCGCCACCGATATCTTTCACTGCAAACACACCAGTCAGCACCGCACCCAGGATACCGCCCACACCGTGCACGCCGAAGGCATCCAGGGAGTCGTCGTAACCGAGCTTGTGCTTGAGCCACGTGGCGGACCAGAAGCAAACCACACCAGCCAGCAGACCAATGATCAGCGCACCACCGACACCCACGAAGCCAGAGGCCGGGGTAATGGCAACCAGACCTGCCACA
The DNA here is from genome assembly GCA_030151005.1 of Silvimonas sp. Classification (GTDB taxonomy): domain Bacteria; phylum Pseudomonadota; class Gammaproteobacteria; order Burkholderiales; family Chitinibacteraceae; genus Silvimonas. The sequence continues at coordinate 2,425 of JASLES010000028.1, read as the reverse complement.
GCGCCAGAGATGATGCCCAGTACGGATGGCTTACCCTTGGCAACCCACTCGGCAAACATCCAGCCCAGCGCAGCCATTGCGGTGGCAACTTGCGTGGTCATCATGGCAAAACCGGCACGGCCATCAGCAGCCACAGCGGAGCCGGCGTTGAAGCCGAACCAGCCCACCCACAGCATGGAAGCACCGATCAGCGACAGCACCAGGTTGTGCGGTGCCATGGCTTCTTTGCCAAAGCCCACGCGCTTGCCCAACACCAGGGCACATACCAGACCGGCTACACCGGCGTTGATGTGCACCACGGTACCACCTGCAAAGTCCAGGATGCCTGCGCCAGCCAGCCAGCCAGTCGGTTCCCACACCATGTGAGCGATCGGGGCGTAGACGATGATGGACCACAGGGCCATGAACACCAGCATGGCAGAGAACTTCATACGGTCAGCAAACGCACCGGTAATCAGCGCCGGAGTGATGATGGCGAAGGTCATTTGATAGACCATGTACACCGATTCCGGGATCGTCGATGCCAGATGGCTGACGGTCAGCGTGGTAGCGCTCGGGCCCTTGATGTAGTTCATGCCCGACAGCAGAACACGCGAGAAGCCGCCAATGAAGCTGTTACCCGGCGTAAAGGCCAGCGAGTAACCAATCACCACCCAGATGATCGTGATCAGGCAGGTGATGGCAAAGCTTTGCATCACGGTTGCCAGGACATTCTTCTTGCGCACCATGCCAGCGTAGAACAGCGCCAGGCCCGGGATGGTCATGAACAGCACCAGTGCGGTCGAAGTCAGCATCCAGGCAGTATCGCCACCGCTGATTTTGGAAGAGTCAACGCTAAACGGTGCGGTCGGTGCTGGCGCAGCAGCCGGTGCAGAGGCGCTGGCGGCGGAAGCATCAGAACTCACTGCAGCAGCCGGGGCCGGTGCGGCAGCAGAGGCGTCAGAGGCCACCACAGCGGCAGCGTCAGACGCCGGGGCCGCAGCAGAAGCATCGTCGGCAAAGCTGGGGGCGGCCAAACACATCGCGCCCAGCATTGCGAACATCGCAAGTAATTTCTTCATCGGGTCATCTCCTTCCCGTATTGTTCTTGGATTGCTTAAATGGCCGATTCGCCGGTTTCACCGGTGCGAATGCGAACGACGTGCTCAAGCGAGAAGACGAAAATCTTGCCATCGCCGATCTTGCCGGTATTGGCTGCCTTTTCGATGGCTTCCAGGGTCTGATCCAGGAGGTCGTCCGCAATGGCGACTTCCAGTTTGACCTTGGGCAGAAAATCAACAACGTATTCGGCGCCGCGATAAAGCTCGGTATGACCCTTTTGACGGCCAAAGCCTTTGACTTCGGTGACGGTCAGACCAGCTACGCCAATGGCCGACAAGGCTTCACGAACCTCATCGAGCTTGAACGGCTTGATGATGGCGGTAACAAATTTCATGGGTTTGCTCCTCATGTCCCGGTAACGACGTTTCCCTCTCAGCAGAAACCGTGCCAGCCCTGAAAATGACGCCAGCACGTGACGGATAAACGGCAAATGCGCCGCTTTGCACCTTGTTGCGCACCAATTACGAGCGCATGAACCAAGTTGAAAATAGTGCATGCACCGTGCAAGTGCATGGATTTTCAGGAAATATTCGCGTAAGTAATTGCGCTGAGGAGTAGGCTTTTGGGCTTGCTCTGCTAAACTGGTCAGGTACAACACAAAACCAGGAGAAGCATCATGATCAAGGAAAAGCTGTTCGACGAAATCGCCAACAAGATTTCGGACGCGATTGCCAACAGCCCGGCCAAGGATGTGGAAAAGAACGTGCGCGCCATGATGAGCACGGCCTTTACCAAGCTTGACCTGGTGACCCGTGAAGAATTCGAGATCCAGCAAGAAGTGCTGGCCCGCAGCCGTGAAAAGCTGGCCGAGCTGGAAGCCCGTGTACTGGACCTGGAACAACGTCTGCACGGTGCCAACCCGCAAGACAGCATCTAAAGGCTGGCTCTGGCGCAAGGCCCAAGAAAAAAGCCCCATGGCACGCCATGGGGCTTTTTGTCTGAAATGAGTTGCGAAGCCAGCCGATAAGCCGGGTTTTGTACAGATGCTCGCGCATCCTGACAGTCATTCCTCTACGCCCACCATTACTGATGGGCTCTTGCAACCTACCCGCAGGCTTAGCGGGCCGCCTCAACGCCTGCTGCTTGGTCTTGCTCCGGATGGGGTTTACCGAGCCGCCCGGTTGCCCGGGACGCTGGTGCGCTCTTACCGCACCGTTTCACCCTTGCCTGTGCCAGTTTGACGTGGCCATCGGCGGTCTACTCTCTGTTGCACTTTCCGTCGCCTCACGGCGCCCGGCCGTTAGCCGGCATCCTGCCCTGCGGAGCCCGGACTTTCCTCCCCCCGTTTTGCAACGGGCAGCGACTGTCTGGCTTGCTTCGCGGC
>JASLES010000510.1 GCA_030151005.1 Silvimonas sp. | reverse complement strand
CGTTACCGGCTGGTTTTGCTTCAGCTACAACGGCGCCACCGGCCGCCAGTCTGCGTTTCTTCTCACCCATGCGTCTTTCCTGCCCTTGGTAACTATTGCTCCCGCAATGGCGGGAGCGCACATCATAGTCCTGAATGGTATAGAAGCTGGCTTAGGTGTTTGCCGGATGCGGGGATTGATCGGCTAAACCGGCAAACATGGGGCGGCCTTTGCTGGCAAAAGCTACTGTGTAGCCCGGATGAAGCCGAAGGCGGGAATCCGGGGTTGTTGGTCTGGTTCGTATTGTTGTGGGTGTTAGCGCCTGACGGCGCAAGTCTTTTAAAAGCATTTGATACCGGCGGTGGCCGGAACACGTCACTTTCTTTGCTTCGCCAAAGAAAGTAACCAAAGAAAGGCGACCCAGCCCTGCGGCCCTCCAGGCTTCCCTCAGTCGGTCGGGAGCCTGGGGTCTCCCTCCACTCCTTCGGCGCTGGGCTTTTATGGGGGAGGAAAGTCAAAACCAAAAGCAACCCCAACTTCAACTTCAACTTCAACTTCAACGACAGCTTCGCAAACGGCCTGCACGCAACGATGGTGTGATCACGCCCTACCACATCGTCATTCCCGACCTCGGCGGTCCCCTTGGCGGGAATCCAGTCGGCCGCCATAGGTGGCCTTTGCTCGCAAGAACCACGGTATCGGCGACTTCCCAAAAAACAAAAAGCACCCGCAGGTGCTTTTTGTTTTCACGCGCCAATCAGGCCTTGGCCAGTTCGGCAGCAATGGCGCCGGTCAGGCGAGCATCGTCTGCGGTGACATCCGGCGAGAACCGGGCCACCACGTCACCCTTGCGGTTAACCAGGAATTTTTCAAAGTTCCACAGCACGTTGGGTTGCGGGGCAATGTCGATGCCCTTGCCCGACAAACGCTCACGGAAGGGGCCTTCGCCAGTGGCGTCCGGCTGGGCATGCGTCAGCGCCTGGTAGAGGGGGTGCTGATCGGCGCCGACCACCGAAATTTTGGAGAACAGCGGGAACGTCACATCGTACGTGGTCGAGCAAAAGCTCTGGATTTCTTCATCCGTGCCAGGCTCCTGACCTTTGAAGTTGTTGGCCGGAAAACCCAACACTTCCAGACCTTGCGCTTTTTGTTCGCGGTACAGTTTTTCCAGCGCTTCGTATTGCGGGGTCAGGCCGCATTTGGAGGCCACGTTCACCACCAGCAGTACTTTGCCGGCGTAGTCGCCCAGCGTGGCCGGGGTGCCGTCGATTTTGTGCAGCGGGATATCTTTGATAGCTTGGGTCATGGTGAATCCTGTTGGCGTCGTGTGAGTGGAAAACGGCGCGACCGGGTGGTCGCATCAGGCGCCATTTCACCGTATCTGCCCGCACTACGCCAGTGCTTTCTCATGCTGCTGGCATCACCTGCCACGATGCAAACGGGTCGGTCAGGCTGTGTGGATTGCGGCGCAGCGCCGTTAGTTCAGCCGGCGTGGCCAGACAATCGTCCAGCATGCGGGTTAGTTGCGGTTGATCCATGTCGATGCCGATCAGCACCAGTTCCTGCGTACGGTCGCCGTACTCCGGGTGCCAGTTTTCCATGATCTGCGCCAGGTCTTCCGGGTCTTGCGGCCAGTGTCGGCGGGGCACGGCGGCATACCACAGGCCCGCAGCGCCATGCCGGGAAGCACCGCCCGCCTGTGACCAGCTGCCGACAAAGTCTGGCCGCGTCGCCAGCCAGAACCAGCCTTTGGAGCGCAGCACCCCAGGCCATGCTTGCTGGATGCATTGCCAGAACCGTTGCGGGTGAAACGGGCGCGGGTTGCGATACACAAAACTGTTGATGCCATAGGCATCGGTCTCTGGCGTGTGTTCGCCACGCAGCTCCTGTAACCAGCCCGGCGCATGGGCGGCCTCTTCAAAATCAAACAAGCCGGTGTTGAGGATGGCGGCAGGCGGCACACGGCCAAACTCGCTTTGCAGGATGCGGGCACGCGGGTTCAGGGCGGACAACATGGCGCGTAATTGGGCCAGCGCGGTGGGGGTGATCAAGTCTGTTTTGTTCAGTACCAACACATCGGAAAACTCGATCTGCTCAATCAACAGGTCGACCACCGCCCGGTCGTCATCCGCGCCCAGTGTTTCGCCGCGCATGGCCAGGAGGTCTTCCGAGGCGTAATCGGCCAGAAAATTAAACGCGTCGACAACCGTGACCATGGTATCCAGCCGCGCAATATCAGAGAGGCTCTGGCCGTCTTCATCCCGAAAAGTAAAGGTTTCGGCCACGGGTAGCGGTTCAGCAATGCCGGTGGATTCAATCAGCAGATAGTCAAAGCGCCCTGCTCGCGCCAGACGCGTGATTTCCACCAGCAGGTCTTCGCGCAGCGTACAGCAGATGCAGCCGTTGCTCATTTCCACCAGCTTTTCTTGCTGGCGGGACAAGGCCGCACCACCGTCGCGTACCAGGCGCGCGTCGATGTTGACCTCCGACATATCGTTGACGATCACGGCAACCTTAAGGCCATCCCGATTGTGCAGTACGTGGTTCAGCAACGTGGTTTTGCCAGCCCCCAGAAAACCGGACAACACGGTGACAGGCAAGCGGGATTCTGGCGGGCAGGAAGAGGCAGATGACATGGTTGGTTCCGGTTACAAAAGCGGTTTGCAACAATGTTGCATTTGGCATATGCTGCCATCCGTTTTTGCAAATTGCAACATTGTTGCATTCAACCAAAGGACTACGCCATGCGCCCACTGCTGCCGCTGACCACGCTGACCCTGGCCCTGCTCGCCCCGCCGGTGTGGGCTAAAGACATCAAAGCCGTCGCCAGCTTTACGGTGCTGGCCGATATTGTGCGCAATGTGGGGGGCTCACACGTCACGGTGACCAGTCTTGTCGGCCCCAATGGCGATCCGCACGTCTATGAGCCCAGCCCGCAAGACGCCATGGCGCTCAAACAGGCGGACGCGGTATTTGTCAGTGGTTTGGGGCTGGAAGGCTGGATGACCCGACTGATCAGTAACTCGGGCTATACCGGCAAGGTCACGGTCGCCAGCACAGGCATCCATACCCGCAAAATGACGGATGACGGCAAAGTGGTGACCGATCCGCACGCCTGGAACGACATCAGCAACGGCGTGATATATACCCGCAACGTCATGGCTGCGCTCTCCGCGGCAGACCCGGCCGATGCGGCAGACTTCAAACGCAATGGGGAGGCGTACATTGGCAAGCTGCAAGCGCTGGATGCCTACGCCAAAGCACGGTTTGCCAGCTTGCCCCGAGCCACGCGCAAGGTGCTGACCAGCCACGATGCCTTTGGCTACTTTGGCGCGGCCTATGGCGTGACGTTTCTTTCGCCGGTCGGGATTTCGACCGATGCAGAACCAGCGGCCAAAGATGTGGCGCGCTTGATCAGCCAGATCAAGCAAGAACACGTCGCCGCCTATTTCTTTGAGAACTCCAACGACCCACGCATGGTGAAGCAGATTGCGGGCGCTACCGGCGCCGCGCCGGGCGGGGAGTTGTATGTCGAGGCGTTATCGCCGCACAACGGGCCGGCCGCAACCTATGAGGCGATGTTTCGTTACAACGTCGACACGCTGTACGCCGGTATGACGCGGACAGCCCGGCACAACTAAGACCAGAAACTGCCGGGCCGGAAATCAGGCCTGGTGCATGACCGGTGCCGGCTGTGGCACCGGTCCAGGCTGCACCTGCGGCTGCGCGGCGGGCGGATGGGTATCCACGCGGATGACCTGGCCGTTCTCTGCATGCCAGACGACGAGGCGCTTTGCCGTGTGCCATTGTTCTACGTCTGCCTGCGCGACCTGGTAGAACGTGGCCAGATCCTGATCGGTGACGGTCGGGCGGGGTTTGCGACGGTCATAACCCCGAAATCGCAGATAGTTGTACATGGCCCAGCCGACAAAAATCCCGCCCAATACGGTCAGCGTGCCCACGTAAGACGCGGCCAGGTGTTCAAACGCAATAAAGCCTTTGAGCTGGATCATGTGGTGCCAGGCAAAGAAGCCCTCACCCAGCCAGCCAATACCGGTCAATAGCGGCAACCACAGATAACCCCAGAACGCCCAGAACAGCGCGGAGAAAGACCCATAGGTCAGCCGCTGGCGGCGGGTCTGCCAGTCTGGCCGTTCAATGATCAGATGCGTTGCCGAAGCAGGAGGCAAATCCATCATGATTTGGTCCCCACATAATGTTCATGCGCAGCCGGGGTAGGCGTCTGCGCCGTTTGCTGAATGCCCCGGTCAGGGCTGACCCATACGGCCCGCGAGTTACGCTTGCGCATGAGGGTTTTGGGCACCGCCCAGATGGTGGTCAGCATGTTCAGCACCCAATACGCCAGCGGGTACCAGACCATCCAGTAATACGATTTGCCCATGCCTTCGTCGTATTGCGAATCCAGCCGCAGTGCGACGCCAATCTGCATCAGGCAGGTTGCGCCGATCACCACGCCGTTCCAGCCCGGCAAGATGGTCTGGATGTACAACGGCTGTGGCAGATCAATGAAGTGACCCAGCGCCCACAACAAGGTGACGCCACCCATGATGTACGCCCAGGCCACGCTCAACAGGAACTCGGCGTAGATCGCCCACATGCGGCGTTTGCGCCAGAACAGGAGCGACGGCAGATATTTGATCAGCACTTGCACGCCACCCATGGCCCAGCGCAGACGCTGCTTCCACAGCCCCTTGAGGGTTTCCGGCATCAAAATCCAGCAGCAGGCCTTGGGTTCGTAGCGGATATCCCAGTGCGCAATCTGCAGCTTCCAGGAAATGTCGATGTCTTCGGTCAGCATCTCCGGGCTCCAGTAGCCCACGTCGTGCAGCGCAGCGCGGCGGAACGCGCCGACCACGCCAGAGATGGTGAAAATACGGCCGTAGGTACGCTGGGCGCGCTTGATCATGCCGATGATGGAAGAGAACTCGCCCACCTGCAGTTTGCCCAGCAAGGTAGAGCGGTTGCGGATACGCGGGTTGCCGGTAATGGCCCCCAGGCGCGGGCCGTGGACAAAGTGCTGCATGAACCAGGCGGCAGCGTATTCATCCAGCAGCGCATCACCATCAATACAGATCAGGAACTCGTATTTGGCCATCAGCGCGGCCGTATTCAAGCCCATGGCCTTGCCCTGGTTGGTGGCCAGATGGATTACGCGCAGACGCGGGTATTGTTGGGCCAACTCGTCCAGGATGGCGCCGGTGTCGTCCTTGCTGCCATCGTTCACCGCAATGACTTCAAACAATGGGTAGCGCTGGCACATCAGCTGGGCGATGGTCTCGCGCGCGTTTTCGCCTTCGTTGTGCATGGGCACAATCAAAGAGACCCCTGGGTAGTGATCCAGAATGGGCGGGATCTGTACACCGACGGTCTGCCGTTCAAAGCGCCAGTAGTAGTGCACTGCGCCGATCATCCACATCCATGCCATGGTGAGCGGATAAAAGAACGCAAACTGCAGCAGCAAAGTGGAGAGAGAAGACAAGGTATTCACTTGCCGCTCCGGTACGGAAAGCTGCGCTGCGAAAAGCGCTCAATCAATTCGTCCAGCTTGGGCTGGTCGCGCACAAAGTCGTCCGGGTAGTAGCCGTAGTTACGGGCGCCGGCATCAATCAGCACGTCCATTTGCGCGGCCAGTTCATGGCCGCTGATCGGCGTGCTGGTTTTCCAGTCAGTGGCTTGCAGTTCAAACACGCTTTTATCCAGCGCGCCAGGAATCTGCCCCACGGTTTGCGCCAGGTTCTTCAGCCACGGCAGCGGTTCTTTGGCGCCTTCCATGTACGGCATCGCCATGATGGCGGTGTAGTCGTAATGGTTGAGGAAATCCGGCAGGGACTGCGCAAACCAGGCTTGCGCTTCCGGCTGCAATACCACGCGGGCGTAGATATTGCGGGCGGTTTTCAGATTGGGTTGCCACTGGCGCACGCGCTCAGCCAGTTGCATGGAGAAGTCGGTCAGATACGCCGTCTTGAGCGTGCTCCAGCGGCTGGCCAGGGCCGGGTCTTTGCGGATGTCTGCCACGGTTCCCGGCAGGCCCCAGCTTTGATACACGGTACGAGCGGCCGGGCTGTCGTCTTCAAAATCGGTCAGGGTGGCGTCGTCATGGAACAGCACGCCCTGGAAGATGGCGTGGGTGGCCAGGTCGTCATACAGCTCGCCGATCAACGCCCGTGCGGCCGGATCAAACGGGCTGAGGCGGTGATAGGCATTGGCGCCCTTGGGGTCGCTCGCCGTCACCACATGGCTGGCCAGCGGGTCTTTTTCCGGCAACACGTAGGCCATCAGCGGCATCCAGGCGTAGACCTTTACGCCGGCACGCGTTTCCAGTTGCCAGGCGGCACGGCTGAACAAATCGGCGCGCATGGGCAAGTGGCGATTAGGGAAATACAGCGCCGTAGCGGCACCTGCGCCAGACGGGTCGGCATACGCTTGCAAAAACACGGTGGTGGCGCCGCTGGCTTTGACGCGGTCCAGCAACTTGCCCAGGTTGATTTCCTGCTGCTTGGGATCCGGGTCGTATACATAGTCCAGATCCACATGCATCACGCGGATCGGGCGTACGGAGGACGCACGCATGGCGGCATCCAGCGCTTTGGTGCTCTCGCCATCGCTATGCGTAATCAGTACGCGACGCAGCCGGTCCAGCCCCACGTCCGGGCTGTTGGTGCCGTCATCCAGCGTCAGGGTAATGGGCATGCCGGCGGCTTTGGCGGCGTTAATGGTGGCCTGGTTGTAGCGACCATACGGCCACACCATGACGCGCGGGGCCTTGCCGATGTGCCTGGCAATCACATCCGAGTTCTGTTGCAGGTCAGACCGGATGCGGGATTGATACTCGTCATCGCTTTCGTACATCCCGGTGCTGGGGTCGTACACGTGCGTAATCAGCGCCGGCAACTGATTGCCTTGGGGGTTGGCCTGGCTGCCGTGGTGCTCGTTAAAGCTGTGCGACGCAATTTCCACCAGACCGGAGTCAGACAACTCTTTGATCTGCGCCCAGGTCATGATGTCATCCCGGCTGTAATTGCGGGATTCCGCGGTGATCTCCGCGCCTTCGGTGGCGTCGATCCAGTGGCCGACGATGCCTTGCACGGCGTGGTAGCCAAAGGCTTTGAGCAGCGGGAACACGTTGGTGTAGAAGCTGCGATAGCCATCATCAAAAGTCAGCAAGATGGCTTTGGGTGGCAGCGGTTTCTT
>JASLES010000508.1 GCA_030151005.1 Silvimonas sp. | reverse complement strand
GCGGCCTCACGCTCTAGCGCCAGTGCGCACAGATTGACGCACACGCTCACCAGCCGCCGGTGAAATTCATCCGGGCCGCGTTTTTCACGGTAATAGAACGCAAACGTGCCAACCACCTGGCCTTTGCTGGAGATAATCGGCGTAGACCAGCACGCCTTGAGACCAAACGAGGCCGCCAGCGCGGCGTAGTTGGCCCACAAAGGGTCGCGCTCAATATCGGTTACCACCACTTCTTCATGGCGATAAGCCGCCGTACCGCAGGACCCCTCTTGCGGGCCGGCCGGCATGCCTTCCAGCGCCACAGAAAAACGCTCCGGCAAACTGGGTGCCGCCAGCGCATGCAAGGTATTGTTTTCATCAACCGCCAGAATGGACGCCACCACTTCTGGCGAGATGCGTTCTACCTCCTGGCAGATCATGGTCATCAGATCAACCACCGGGATTTCCCGCGCCATGGCGTCCAGCCCACGGTGGTGGATGATCTCGTGCATCTTGGCTTCGGTAATGTCGGTCACCACGCTGACCGTATTGACCAGCGTGCCGTGGGTGTCCCGCACCGGGTTGATGATCAGCTTGTTCCAGAACCGCTGACCGTCTTTGGCGTAGGTGAGTTCTTCAAGCTTGAAGGGGCGGCCGGCATTGGCGCATTGCAATGCTTCTTCAATCACCGCGGGTTTGACGTTGGGCACCAAAAGGGCAATCGGCCGCCGACCATGGATTTCTTCCAGCTGATAGCCAAACATGCGCACAAAGCCGGCATTGACGTAAACAATCCGCCACGCGCCGTCGGTGACGATCACCGCGCTGTCGGTCTCATCGACCACCAGGGATTGCCACAGCCGCTTGGATTGCACCCGTTCGTGCTCCACGCGTAAAGACACATCAGAGGACACCGCCAGCACGGATTGCAGATGCCCATGCTCATCCATACGCGGCGCGTAAGTCGCCTCCAGCCAGACGCTGCGGCCATCACGCGCCACGCGCTCCACCAGCCCAGCCCAGTATTTGCCAGCGCGCAAGGCACGCCATAACTCGATATGTTGCTGGTGCGCTTCCGGCCGGCTGGGCGGGCATACCAGTTCGTGCGGGGCGTCGATAATTTCGGAGAGATCGTAGCCGAAGCGATCCAGAAACAGCCGGTTAGCGCCTAGAAAGCGCCCGTCTGCGGAGAAACGCGCCAGCAGCATGGCGCGATCAATCGCCTCTACATGGTGCTGGATTTCAGAAGGAACCGGCGTTGCGCCGCTCAAATGTCCGGCCGCCAGGGAGATTTCACGCATCAGGATCTCACTCACGACGGCACACGGCGACCTGCCTGAAATGGCCTGCAGCCAGACAGGTCTGCGTGCCCATGCCAGCCGACCACATCACATGATGTGGCGTATCACTCCAGAAGGCAGGACACAGGATGACCCGTAAGTTTTGCAAGAGATTTCTCCGGACAAAGGACGTCAGAAAGTGAGCCGCCTTGCATGGTAGTCTATTAGAAATTACTAATGCAACCCCAAGCAACACCAATGCACACGCGCCTTCAAGCATTTGTCATTAGTAAAAGCCCAGATCATCGCACTTGACCTTTATGGTAAGAAAACGACATCTATGCAAATGTATATTTACTGAAAACCCGCCAAATCTGGCCCGACTACCCCGTCCGCATCGCTACCGCCCAATTCACCTTACGCCGTTTACCCACCCAAACCAAACATGCCCGACAATGGGGCATAGCCCGCAAAGCCTTGTCATCTTTGGCTTGTACATTAAAGGCGAATGGAACCGGTGTCTGGACACCCGGTCTACCCATGCATCGTCGCTGACAGGGCGATGTCATGTTTGCCAAGCCTTGGCGACTCATATAAAACGGTGTCATCAATCGCGCCACACCTTAAGGAGACAGTGTGTCCCCACACCATAGTTCGACCCCCCACTGGACCTGGATACTGCCCATACTGGCCATGGTGACGCTGGGCGTCGCTTTCGGCATGGGCATCAATGGCTGGCTGGTGGCATTGGCCACCGTCTTTCTGGCCGGCACGGTCTTTGCAGCGGTCCATCACGCTGAGGTCATTGCGCATAAAGTGGGCGAACCATTTGGCACGCTGGTCCTGGCGGTGGCGGTCACGGTCATTGAGGTGGCACTCATTGTGTCGGTCATGCTGACCGGGGGTGACGCCAAAGCGGGTCTGGCACGTGACACGGTGTTCGCGGCCGTGATGATTGTGTGCAACGGGATTGTCGGGCTGTGCCTGGTATTGGGTGCGCTACGCCATCGGGAACAGGTTTTTCAGCGCCAGGGCGCAAGCGCAGCGCTGGCCGTTTTGACCGCACTGGCCGTGCTGGCGCTGGTGTTGCCCAACTACGCCACCACCATACCAGGCCCGACCTGGTCACGATCACAACTGGCGTTTTCCGGCGTGGCATCGCTGGTGTTGTACGGCACCTTTGTTTTTGTGCAAACGGTGCGCCATCGCAACTACTTTCTGGCCGAACCGGAGCCAGGCCAGACCGCTGTGAGTGTCGAGGATATTCAGCTACCCCCACCCAGCATGCGCCTTACCCTGATCAGTTGTGTGCTGTTGCTGGTCAGCCTGGTCGGCGTGGTGGGTTTGGCCAAGCTACTCTCGCCTACCGTAGAGACCTTTGTGCTTTCTATGGGCGCACCGGCCATGGTGGTGGGCGTGATCATTGCTGGTCTGGTGCTACTGCCAGAAGGCATCGCCGCCGCCAAGGCCGCGCGCGCCAATCAGTTACAGCAAAGCCTGAATCTGGCGCTGGGTTCGGCGCTGGCCAGTATCGGCCTGACCATCCCGACGGTGGCCGTGTTGTTCATTGCGCTAGACCGGCCGCTGATTCTGGGGCTGGATGCCAAAGAAAGCGTCATGCTGGCGCTGACCTTGCTGCTGAGCGCCATCACGCTGGGCACGGGGCGCACTACCGTTTTGCAAGGTGTGGTGCATCTGGTGGTGTTCGCCGCTTTTGTGTTCCTCAACATCGTGCCTTGAGGCGGCCAGCATGCTCAAACCCGGTTTAAGAACCCTCGCCACCACCTGGCTAGCTGGCCTGCTGGCGTTGCTACCCTTGGCCTTGACCCTGTTTTTGATTGGCTGGGTGGTCGGCACGCTGAACCGTTTTATTGGGCCAGGCAGTGTCATCGGCCAGATTTTTGCCGCCTTGGGCGCACCGTTTGCGGCCGGCCCGGCACTCTCATGGTTGATGGGTTCACTCACGCTGATTGTGGGGATTTTCTTTCTGGGCGTTGCGGTGCGTTCCGGGCTGAGACAACCGTTAACCCGCCTGGTCGACCTGACCTTGCGCCGCATTCCGCTCTTTAACAGCCTGTACAACCTGGCGGACCGGTTTGTCGGCTTGCTGGATAAAAGCCAGACCAAAGAGGCCGACATTGGCGCCATGAGCCCGGTCTGGTGCTTCTTTGGCGGCGATGGTGTGGCAGTCCTGGGCCTGATGCCAAACCCACAACCCGTTGATCTGGATGGCCGCGAATATCTGGCGGTGCTGGTGCCCACAGCACCGATCCCGGTGGGCGGTGGCTTGCTGTATGTGCCGTCCGCGTGGGTCAGGCCGGCGCAGATTGGGGTAGACCGACTAACCAGCATTTATGTCTCCATGGGCATTACGCCACCCCCGCCCTTGCGCAGCACGCTCCCGCCACAATGATCCAGCCGGCCCTTGCGCCGGCTTTTTCTTGCGCGCTTTTGATCCGGCTTGCGCTGATCCCGGGTTTGCCTGCCTGAGCGCTTGTCACTGGCGGGTGACTGGCACAGAATGACCTTTTTTGTTTAGTTGTTTTTCATATTTCATGTAAACAACAAACTGCAAAAGCGTTAAACCAGCGCAATCTGGCATGCCGGGCCGTATCTGGCATGCCAGGATCAATACACTCTTGCCTGTGGAACACACATGACCACACTCCTCTTTCTGAACGCTGATTTTGCCCATGCGGGCGCACTGCCTGACGTCGCCGCCACGCTGGAGGCGCTCCCACACGTCCACCACTGCACTGACGCGACCGGCCTGATCACGTCATTGGCCAAAAGCGGCAAGGGTGACGTGCTGGTTCATCTGCATGGCGCGTTTGCGCCGCGCGCGGCATGGGCAGAAGTCATCGCTTTTGTACGCCGGGGCGGCAGTCTGATCAGTGTGGGGCGCAACGCGTTTTCACAACCTGTGAATGCCAATGGCGACAGCACCAGCCAGGCGGCCTTGTTCCGGGATCTGGATATCCACGAAATCATGGCAGTGGATACCTCAGAAACCGCCACACTCCGCGCAGGCCCGGAATACGGCTGGCTGGATCAGTACATCGGCTTGTTCGGGCAACACAACGGCACGGATGGTTTCGTGCTCATGCCCACCAAACACAAAGACCAGCCCCAGGATTCGGGCTCCGCCGGCCCCATGGACGCCCGCATTTACCCCTTACTTCAGGCCTGCAATGCAGCCGGCCAGGCCATTGCCAGCCCGGTGGTCATGCTGGCGCGTTTGCGCGGCACTGGCGCCGGGTCACGGCAGATTTTCATCAACATCACACCGGACGAAATGTTCTGGCGAGATGGCGGCCTGACCCTATTGGCCCAACTGGCGCGCCATGCCGCAGCAGGCGTGACCGAATGGTGGGTCAAGCCGGATTTCGCCTGCTACGAACCGGGTGAAACTGCCACATTGACCATCCAGGGTGAAGCGCTGGGCGCGCATCTGCAGCGTTCCTGGCAAGTGCAACTGGATATCAAACACGGCGCGGTTAGCGTGTGGCAACACACCCTAAGCCTGACGCCGGTCGATGGCGTATTCCACGTGCGTATTACTCTGCCGTTTACCGTTGAACCGGGCCTGTACCAGATTGAGGCAATCTCCACGGCAGACGGGGAAGTCATAACCCAGCACCAGGGGTTCTGGGGGCGGGATGAAACACTGCTGCGAGCGGGGTCGCCCCTCAAGGCCGGACGGGATTACTTTGAGCGCGACGGCAAAGCCATGCCCATTGTGGGCATGACCTATATGGCCAGCGATGTTCACCGCAAATTCCTGCAACTGCCCAATGTCGCCACCTGGGATGCCGATATGGGCGCTCTGGCCAGCATGGGGGTGAACTACCTGCGCACCGGCATCTGGAGCGCCTGGCGGCAGGTCATGTTTGTCGACGGGCACGCCAGCGAAGCCGTCTTGCGCGCGATCGACGCGTTTATTCTGACCGCCAGCAGCCATGGGCTGGAAACCTGCTTTACCTTCTTCGCTTTTGCACCAGAAGCCTGGGAAGGCAGCAATCCATGGCTGGACCCACGCGCCCGCGCGGCGCAAAAACGCTTCTTGCGCAGTATTGTTAGCCGGCACGCACACGCCACACACGTGCATTGGGACTTGATCAACGAACCCTCATTGTTTGATCCGGCACGCATTTTTGTCGGCCCGCGCACACTGCGGGACCCGCACGAGATCGCCGCGTTTCGCCAATGGCTGCAACACCGTGAGCCAGACATTACCGTCTGGCAAGCGCGCTGGGATGTCAGTCCGGCGCAACTGCCAGACTGGAGCGCGGTGCAGCCGCCACAACCGGAAGACGTGGCCTTTAACAACACGGAAATCCTGCCCAAACAGCACGGCATCTGGCTGGACTACGGCTTGTTCAGTCAGGCCATGCTGGGCGAGTGGGCGGCAGACCTGGCCGCCACACTGCGTGCGCTCACCCCGCAGGCCATGGTCTGCCTGGGGCAGGATGAAGCCCTGGGCCAGCAACGCCCGCACCCGTTTTTTCATGCTGGCGCGGTGGATTACACCACGGTGCACAGCTGGTGGCTGAATGACGCACTGGCCTGGGATAGCCTCTTTAGCAAAACCCCGGACAAGCCCAGCCTGATTCAGGAAACCGGCATCATGCATGTCGAGCGCCCGGACGGCCGGTCCCGGCGCACTGAACCCGAGTTGATGGCCCTGCTGGAACGCAAATATGCCTACGCCTACACCAGCGGCAGCGCAGGCGCAGTGCAGTGGATCTGGAACATCAACTATCACATGGACAATATCAACGAGTCTCACATTGGCGCCTGCCGTGCCGATGGCTCCTTGAAACCGGAAGCCTTGGTCACGCCGCGCTTTGGTCAGTTCTTTGCCGGATTGCCGCTGGATTTCACCCTACGTCGCCTGCCGCAGACCGCCGTCATCTACCCGTTCAGCAACGATTACAGCAATCGCCGCAGCGCGCTGGAAGCCACCCAGCAACTAGTGCGCAGTTGCTTCTTTGAACTGGGACTGCCCTTGCGTGCGGTGAGTGATCTGGACCTGACCAGCCTGTTTGCCGATGTACCACGCCTGATCTTGCTGCCCTGCCCGCACAACCTGGCGGATGCCACCTGGCAGGCACTGACGCAGTTGCTGGCGCAGCATGACGTCACCGTATTGCTGACCGGCCCGGCCACCTTGAATGAATACTGGCAACCCACACTACGCGCTGGCTTTGCTGCGGCAGGCGTGGGCAACCTGAGCCGTGAAGAAACACTGATGCTGGACAACCACCCCTTGCGCGCCAGCTTTGGCGGCGAAGCCATAGGCCGTTTGAGTCGTGGCCTCCAGCAAAATGCCGCAGCGGCGGAGTTGATTGAAATCCCCTCCGGCCAAGGCCGTATTTTATGGTGCCCGCTACCGCTGGAACTGAACCAGCGCACCGACACCCTGGAAGCGCTCTATCGCAAGGCCATGACGATCAGTGGCGTGAGCGCGCCCTGGCACTGGCAGGGCGACAAACCAGCGGGGGTTTTTCTGCAAAAACAGGAGCTTGCAAACGGCGCACTATGGATTGCCATCAGCGAAACCAGCCAGGACATCGCCCTTCACTGGGCGGATGCGGGCACGCAGCGCAGCTATCACACGCAGTTGAGCGCAGGCCGCGCGCTGTTGCTCGCCTGCGATGCGGACGGCAATATCCTGCGCTCGCTAGACCATCAACCCGTCAATGTGACGTAGACGTGCACCAGTTTGTACCATGCTGCGTTAATCAGCCGCTGGCACCCTACATCAAGGACTTCTCTTGTCGGTCAACATTCGTGATCTGGCCCGCGCTGCGGGCGTTTCGGTGGGCACGGTATCGCGCGCACTCAAGCAGCAGCCGGGGCTATCTGCCCTCACGCGCGAACGCATCGTGCATCTGGCCGAAACCATGGGTTACGACCAGGCCCGGCTGCGCCGCGAGCCGATCCGCAAAGTCTTGTGCCTGCTGCATTTCTCGCACGGGGACCCGCTGACCAACCCGTTCTATTCAGAAGTGATTCATGGCGTGCAACTGTACTGCCTGGAACAACGTCTGACCTGCACGGTGATGTCTTTAATTCCTGGCAAGCCGGTCAAGCGCCAGGTGATGCAGCACGAGCCAGACGCCGTGGTGTGCATTGGCTTTTTTGAGCCAGAAACCCTGGCCGTGCTGCAAAGTCTGGGCAAGCCGCACATTTTGTCTGACATGCATGCGCCAGACTGGCCCGCGGTCAACACCGACAACCAGCAAGGTGCCTGGCTGGCGACACGCCACCTGATTGATAGCGGACGCAAGCGCATTGCATTTTTGTCCGGTTCGCTCGCGCATTATTCGATCCGTCTGCGTGAACGTGGCTACCGCCAGGCCTTGTTTGATGCCGGCATTCTGGCCGACCCGTCGCTGGAGGCGCTGATTCCGCCTGGCATGGATATCGCCAGCGGCGCGCCTGTAGCCATGCGTGAGCTGTTATCCCTGCCGCAACCGCCCGACGCCGTCTTTGCCTATAACGACGCCGCCGCGCTGGCCGCCATGCAGGTTTGCCGGGACGCCGGCTTGCGTATCCCGCAGGACATTGCCTTTGTCGGCTTTGATGATCTGGGCGCGGCCGTTGCAGCCAATCCGCCTCTGACCACATTGGCGGTCGACAAAACCAGCCTTGGATACGAGGCAATGTCACTCTTGCTGGCCGATTCTCCATCTGACCAACCGCGCTTGCTCCCCGTGAAACTGATTGTGCGTGAAAGCAGCGCAAGCTAAAACGCGACGGGGTGCGGCAGCGCCAGACATAAAAAAACCCCGCACCAGGCGGGGCAGGAGAATATCCCTGTATAAATGTCTAAGCGTGCTAACAATTAGACCAGTCAATTATGCCTAAAAAATAGACAAATTGCGATACCCCGCGGGTACAAATCAATCACAACCCCATGATTTCATTGAAACCACTTATCGGAAGCGGTCAAAACCGTACGCCGTTTTCCGCAGGCTGACGTTAAGCAAACGTCATGTTTGCATGAGTGTGTTTCACTACCCCGGTTTTTACCTGACAGATGAAAACAGTTAAACTTCCTGTTGATTCTGCGTTAAAAATTCAAGCTCAAAGGTAAGTGTCATGCCCAAAAAAGGATCGGAATACGCAGTTGCGCACCCGGACGCGGTGTCGCAACGCATCCGCGCCCGACTCACCAAGGCAGGAGCCCGTTTCCATGCCAACGACAATATCTCCGCCTTTATCAAGGACGGCGAGCTGGATGAACTGCAAGCTGAAGTGGCAGCCAAACTGCGCGGAGTACTGGAAAGCCTGGTCATCGACACCCAGAGCGACCACAACACGCAAGATACCGCCCGGCGCGTCGCCAA
>JASLES010000505.1 GCA_030151005.1 Silvimonas sp. | reverse complement strand
AGCCAGCAGGTCCTCGGTGCTACCGACGATCTGTTGCGAAATCTGAGCCGCGCTGGCGCTCAGCACGCTGTCGGCTTCATCGCCCACCAGGCTGATCACCATTGCCCTGGCTGAGGCAGGTAATTCTTCCAGACGGCGGCGGATGGCCGGCATGCCACTGCCATCTGCAATCAAAAGATGCCAGTCAAAATCGGCCGGAATGATCATGGAGCCGCGCGGGCCGGCAATGATGGCCTCGGTCCCGGCCTGGGCTGCCCGCGCCCAGTTGGCCGCTTTGCCCGCGTGCGAGAGATCAAACTCGATGGTCAGTTCACCAGTCTGGCGATTAAAGTGGCGTGGTGTGTAATCCCGGCGCAGTTGCTCGCCGGTGTCATCGTTGAAAATAAACTTGATGTGATCGTCAAACGAGGCCGACACAAAGTCGGCCAACGCCTCACCGCCAAAGGTAATGGCAACAAAATGCTTGCCCACCGGCGTGATCTGGCGGACGGTGGCGGTTCTCATCCGGATTTCGTGGCGGACGCGTTCAATACGGCGTGACGGCTTTGTGGATTCCATGGCATGACCTTTTAGTTGATAATGTCACCCATCATGCAAAATACAGTTGATAATGTCAACCGTCTTGATGCCGATACGGCCGAGGCGGTCTTTGAAGCCATCCACACCGTCATGCACCTGTACCGCTCACGCCAGTACCGGGCCATGCGGGATGACGCGCAAGAACTGACGCACATGGAACACAAAGCCATGGGCTTTTTTGCGCGCCACCCCGGGGCCACGCAAAGTGATCTGGTGGCCCATTCCGGGCGGGATAAAGCCCAGTTGGCGCGGCTGATCAAGGGTTTGAAAGACCGCGGCCTGCTAGATGCCCAGCCGGATGCGGCAGACCGGCGCAACGTGCATTTGCGACTCTCCAGTACGGGCGAGCAAATGTTTGCCGTTGCCCGCGAGCACGCGCGTGAAGTTGCGGATCTGGGCGTGGCGGGTTTATCCGCGCAGCAATGCACCGGCTTGCTCGATGCCCTTGCCGTGTTGCGACAAAATCTGGAAAACGAGCGTCAGCCCACGGGTTGATTACGTCCCCTGCACGCCCACACCCTCACCTCATTTGCCCGGCAGCGCCTTGCGCTGGCCGGGCTTTTTGATGCGCCGCAACACCTGCCTGGGTGCACCGCTGCTGTGCAATCCGCATGTCATTCATTCTGTATTGGTGCTTACAAACTGAAATCTGCAAGCAGATGAACGGTCTGTTGTAACACCATCCTACCGGCTGTCTGGAAATCGTTTGTCACGAAACGCTTACTTTTCGTCGTAAGAAAATAATAAGAAATGTAAATAAGCAATGCCTAAATAAGCGTCTTAACCCGCATGTTTGCTGATTTTATATCGTTGGCTTACGCCATTTAATACAAACTTGTTTTATTAGCTGTCATGATTTGTTGTTGGTGGCAATCAACTACATAAGCAAAGCGTTATTTTACTTACAGAAGCTTTCGAATTAAATTTGACTTAAAGAAATGCTGATAGAAGCTTTTTTCTTACAAGTTGAATAGAAGAAAAATGCGACGAGGCATCAAGAGCTGCGCGCAAATGCGCGCGCCATGCGCCAGCGAGGGGGCTGCCGGATGCAAGATCCCGGACAGTACATTGCGCAAAAAGAATCAGGCAGAAAAAACGGCCAGCCCATGCCGGGCAGGCCCGAACCGGTCAACCACAATTCAGGGGTTTTACATGAAAGTTCATCAACTTATTGCTGGCGCGACGCTGGCACTGGCTGCCACCGGTGCCTTTGCCAAATACGTTCCCGCGCCGTTGGATCCGCTACCGGCGAGCCTCACTACTACCTATCCAGAAGTTGTATATGTCGCACCCAAGGCCTTCTTTATCAGCCATGACGTGAGTAGCCTGGCGTTCGACGATTTTATGACCTTCAGGGTTACCCCAACTTCCTACGCCGAACAGGTGTATTTCAACCAGTTCCAGGTAGGGCCGCTGCATAACATTGCATCGGCAACGCTCTCGTTATGGGACCTCACCACCCACACCTTTTACGGTAGCGTTCCGCTGAATGAGCCGATTTTCACCGCAGCAGAAATCTTCTTTTCTGGCCATCAATACCAGCTTGAAGTCGTTGGCACCCTGGCCGCTGGCGCCCGCGGTGGCTCCTACGGCCTGAGTGGTCTGCTGACCCCGGTGCCGGAGCCAGAAACCTGGGCGCTGCTGGGTCTGGGCATGGTGTCGCTGGTTGCTGCACGGGCCCGTGCACGCAAGCGCAGCAGTGGCCGGCTGGGTTCTGCTGCCGCCTGAGTCTGCCCACGCGCGTCAGAAAACAACAAGGCCCGCAGATGCGGGCCTTGTTGTTGATACACATGCTACGAAGAAAACCGCTTACTGAGCTGCCGGTTGGGTTTCTTCGTGGATGCCGCTGACATCTACTTCTACGCGGCGATCCGGTGCCAGACACTCAATCAGCTTCTTGCGATTCTTGACCTTGGCGCAGGTGTCCCCGGTAACCGGATCAGCCTTGCCCTTGCTCTGGGCTTCGACCTTGTCGGCCGGCGCACCTTGCGCCACCAGGTAGTCTGCTACAGCCTGAGCACGGCGCTGGCCGAGTTCCTGGTTGTACTTCTCGCTACCCAGGCGGTCGGTATAACCGACAATAACGGCCTTGCCTTCCTTCGGATCCATGGCTTTGACCTGTTGATACAACTGGTCAAGCGCATCCTTGCCCTCAGGTTTGAGCGTGGATTTATCAAACGGGAACAGCACGTCGGTCTTGAGCGTGAAGTGCTTGGTCACCACTTGCGGTTCTGGCGCAGGGGCCGGAGCCGGTTCTGGCGCCGGTGCAGGCGCCGGGGCTTCCACTACCGGTGCCGGTGGCGGCGTCGGGCTGCCAAAGTAGTAGTTCAGGTTAAGCGTGAAGCTGTTGCTCTGGAACTTGGTGCCATTGTTGGATGGCGCCATGGCGGTCCATTCACCGGCCAGACCCCAGTGTGGCGCCAGCTTGTATTCCAGACCCGCCCCGCCATGAAGGCCGTTGCCCGCAAAATCGTTGCTCTGCCCGGAACCGCTCAGGCGCCCGAAGCCGAGTTTGATATACGGCAACCAGCTATTCATCTGATAGCCCAGTTTTACATCTGCGCCGCCCAGATTGGCGCCGTACTTGGATTGCTCGCCGTTGATAGGGCCATCATGGTCGCTCTTGGCGATGCCATCAAAGAAGCCAGAGAAACCCAGCAACCAGGCGCTATCCCACTCGGCGTTGTAACCGAATTCGCCACCGCCTGTGTAGGTGCTACTGCTACCGGTGCTGAAGTCACCCTTCATCTTGGAGGTGTTGATACCGCTATTGATACCCACAAAAAAACCGGAGAAATCGTCAGCGCAAAGCGCCTGTGTACTGATCAGGGTGGCCAGAAGCGTCAGACCCAAACGAGCTTTCTTCATTGCGTACTCCTTTCTTTGTTTTTTTCCCGGTAGCCGCCCTGGCCATAGCGGCAAGGCAGCAAAACCAAAGACCCTCGATTGCGTTTGTAACGACAACCTCTGGGACTATAGGATTTGCGTTTGTCTGAGCATAAATGACACTTGAATATCATCAGACGTACGGTAGATGAAAGCTAATATGCGTGGTTTTTGCTACAGTTTTTTCAGGGCCAGACAGGGAGGATGAAACCAGTGACTTGCCAGACACGTGATCCGGCCAGACTGAGCAATAGCGGGCGCTACGCCCCTGACGGGGACGTAGGAAAATACGTACACACAACGGATGAAACTGCGGTTTTTCCTGGCAGCTAATACCACTTTGTTGCGCCAGCAAGACAGCGCTGGCATCGAAAGATTGCCATTCTGTATCGCTCCCAAACGCCTTGCTCTGTTGCCACTACCTGGCGTGGTTTGTTTATAAGATTGGTGGACACCTATCCGTGCGCCAAGGAGTAAACCATGACCACCCACGTTCCCGTTTTCCAGGATGTGCTGGCCGCTGCAGACCGCATTGCCGGACATGCCCATCGCACGCCGGTGCTGACTTCCCGCACGCTGAATGCCGAACTGGGGGCCGAGGTCTTTCTCAAGTGTGAGAACTTCCAGCGGATGGGCGCGTTCAAGTTTCGCGGTGCGTTCAATGCACTGTCCCGGTTTGATGCGGAGCAGCGGCGACGCGGCGTGATTGCGTTTTCTTCCGGCAACCACGCCCAGGCCATTGCGCTGGCGGCCCGGATGCTGGATATGCCGGCCACCATCCTGATGCCGCAAGACGCACCCGCCGCCAAAGTGGCGGCAACCCAGGGTTACGGCGGCAATGTGGTGTTTTTTGACCGTTACCAGGACGACCGCGAGGCACTGGGCCGCGCGCTGGCCGAGCGCGACGGGCTGACACTGATCCCGCCGTTTGATCACCCGGACATCATTGCCGGGCAGGGCACCGCGGCGCTGGAACTGTTTGAAGAAACCGGCCCGCTTGATGCCTTGTTTGTGCCGCTGGGTGGGGGCGGATTGTTATCTGGCACGGCACTGACGACGCGGGTGGAGGCGCCGGCATGCCAGTTGTATGGCGTTGAACCGGCGGCCGGGAATGATGGCCAGCAATCGTTCAGAAGCGGTCAGATTGTGCGCATTGCCACGCCCAGAACCATTGCGGATGGTGCACAGACGGGTTATCTGGGCGCGCTGACCTTCTCCATCATCCACGAACTGGTCGATGACATCCTCACGGTGACGGATGCTGAACTGGTGGCAAGCATGCGCTTTGCTGCCAGCCGCATGAAACAGATCATTGAACCCACGGGCTGCCTGGGGCTGGCGGCCGCACGCGCCATGGGGCGACAGTTGCAGGGCAAGCGGGTGGGGGTGATTGTCAGCGGCGGCAATGTGGATCTGGCGGATCTGGGGCGGTATTTCAGCGCGGCCGATGGTTTGTGAACCGCACGTGAATTATCTGTTTCAGAAAGTCTTGCGTCATATTTGAGTCATGTTTCCGGGCCTACCCTAAGCCGGCAAAACCACCAATGGGTGGTTTTCTGGCCCGGCTCTGATCTGCGTGCCGGCTTCTGTAGCTATCTAATATCCGCCCGGAAACAATGACATGTCTGACAAACCTTTGGTGGACGACGCGTCCACGGCTGCTGCGCCGACGGTAACGCGTCGCGGTTTTCTCAAACTGGCTGGTGTTTCGGGTGTCGCCACGGCCACCGGTGGGCTTGCGCTGGCGGGTAAGGCCGCGGCCGCCGCACCGGATGGCACGCCAGAACAAGTGCACCTGACCTGGGGTGCTGATCCCTGTTGTGAGGTGGTGATCTCGTGGGCCTCGCTCGCACCGGCGATCAACGCGCGTGTGCATGTGGCCGGTGGCAACGCCCCGCGCGCCACGCATCACGCAGTGCAGCGCACCTATACGGATGGCCTGAATGGCGAGGTGGTCTTTACTTATCACGTGCGTCTGCGTGATCTGCATCCAGGCACCACCTACCAATACCAGGTGACTGCGGATAACGACAGCAACGCCGCGCAACCCTTTGCCGCCAGTTTTGCCACCGCGCCGCGTGGCCGCGCGCCATTCCGTTTTACCAGTTATGGCGATCTGGCCACGGCCAACACCAACTGGGTGTTGTCTACGCCCCAGAGCAAGTTTGCAGTACAGGCAGTGGAACGCTTTGCGCCGTTGTTTCATTTACTGAATGGTGACTTGTGCTACGCCAACCTCAATCCGGCCCATCAGCCCGAGGTGTGGCGTGACTTTGGCAACAACAACCAGACTTCCGCCGCACTGCGGCCGTGGATGCCGTGCCCCGGCAATCACGAGGTGGAGTTCTATAACGGCCAGCAAGGGTATACGTCTTATCTGACGCGTTACACACTGCCGGACAACGGCACGGCTTTTCCGGGGCGCTGGTACAGTTTTCGGGTCAGTTCCGTGCTGTTTGTCTCGCTCGATGCGGATGACGTCGTGTTGCAAGATGGCGCCGCTTTCGTGGCCGGCCCCGCACCGCTGGTCCCCGCTGCCAGCACCGGTAACGCGCCAATTGAACCGGGCACCTCGTTCTACATTAATGGCTACAGCAACGGCGAACAGACCCGCTGGCTGGAACACACGCTGCGCGCGGCAGAGCGTGATCCGGATATCGACTGGATTGTGGTGCAGATGCACCAGGATGCGCTCAGCTCATCCCAAAGCGGCAACGGCTCGGATAAGGGCCTGCGTGCGCAATGGCTGCCCTTGTTTGATCGCTACGGGGTAGACCTGGTGTTGTGCGGGCATGACCATGATTATGAGCGCAGCCATCCGGTGCGCGGTTGCAATCACAATGCGGGGGTTGATGCGACCTCTGGCCAGCCGGTCGATACGCTGCAACCCAAGCCCGTACTCAGTGCGCAAACCGGTAGCGCGACATTTGATACCACGCACGGCACCATTCACCTGATTCTGGGCGGCGGTGGCACCAGTTCTCCGGCAGACACATATGGCGTGGATGCCGGCACGGGCAACCCGCAGGCCAAGGTCATCACCAAACCCAATCGGCCGGTACCTGGCCCCACGGCTGGCACCTTTGTACGGCACCCGGCCGATGCGCTGGAAGACGCTATCTGGTCTGCACAGCGCGATACCGGCACCGGCTACGGCATTGCCGTGTTCGATCATGACCCGGGCCAGCCTGGCGGCAAGACCACCATCACCATGAACTACTACCATGCTGCCGGTGCCGACCAGACCGCCAATGCCGAATACACCTTGTTCGAGACCATCGTACTGGCCAAAGATCGGCAGCGTGAGGGGCATGGCCATCACCACGACTAAGGAGTGATGCGGCAGCGAGAAGTCTTTGCTGCGCGCCCGGACAATGGCCAGCCCGCGACGGCTGGCCGTTTTATTACCAGCGCGTGATCAGTGCAAGGCGCCCAGCATCTTCAAGCCGGTAGACAGCCCTTGCGGGGCGACATCGTCTTGCAGGGCAATGCGCGCGGTGTTGTTCAGGCCCCAGGCGCGTGAGAGCGGCTCCAGTTGTTCGGGCAGGCAGTAGAAACAGACTTCGCCCTGTTTGTCCGCGGCGGTGGTGTACTGGCCGCGATACAAAATGGCGCCTTGCAAGGGGCTTTGCACCTTGTCGGCCCAACCCAGGCCCAACTGGCGCATATGGCCGCGAA
>JASLES010000501.1 GCA_030151005.1 Silvimonas sp. | reverse complement strand
GGTAATTGCGGGCGTATACGTCCATTTGTGCAGCCGCCCAATCGCGGTAGCGGGTATCGCCACCGAGCTTGTAGAGGCGTGCGGCATCCAGCATGCGGTCGACGTTGTACATGCGCGTCAGCGCCACCCATGCGGCAATCTGTTTTTGATTGTTGCCGGTTGCGGCCGGCATGGGGGTCGTTGGCGTCCAGACCAGCCAGGCTCCCGTGCCCAGATCAACATAGTCATGGCCCCAACCGACCGCCTGGGTGGGGTCATCGTGCTGATCCTTCATCCAGGCGTTCAGCGCATAGCGCCGCTGGTTGATGAAATCACGCCAGGCCGGGTCCGAGTTCATCAGCTTGCGGGCACGATCCCAGTCTTCTTGTGCCTGCCGGGCCGGCGCATAGGGGCCAGTGCCAGCCTTGACCTCGGCCATACGGGCGCGCACAGACTGGTCATCCTCAGCAGACGCAGGGCCCGCCACCAGCAGCAGCGCCAGCAGGCTGGTCAATACGCAACGGGAAGTCGGATCAAGCTGCGCCACGTTTCATGCTCCTCACAGAGGACAACAAGGTCAGCAGACGCTGGCGGGCAAACAGCCAGAGCGTGGCGATATACAACAGCACCCCGGCGCACCCTTTGAACAGCAGTGCAAGCAAAGCCGGCATAGTGGCGCATGGCCCTTGCAGCAGCGCCACACCAACGGCCATGACCAGCACCGCCAGCACAAACGGCATGATGTGTTTGAAGAGTGCCGGCAAGGACAAGCCCAGCGCGGTACGGGTTAGCCAGAAACTCAATGGCATGGGCACCAACAAGGCCAGCACATAACCCTGGATGATGACCTGCAGCGAGTAATGGTGCGTGAACCAGATGCTGACCAGCACCGCAATGGCCTTGAACGACGAGAGCATCAGGGAATGAGACGGCTTGCCGCAGGCATTCAGAATGGTGCTGTCGTAGTACTGGATGGATTGCACTGCACCCACTAACGCCAGCGGAAACAAAATATGTTCACTACCCGCCCAGCGCGCGCCAAACGCCACATGGCACAGTTCCGGGGAGAGCACGGCCACCAGAATCCACACCGGCACCGCAAAGAACACGGTCATGGAGACCGACTGGTAGTACACCTCCCGCAGGCGGACCCGATCTCCGGCAATGCGGGAAAACGCAGGCATGGCGACATCCAGCAGTACCGAGGCGAGCAACTGGGCAAAGATGTAATACAGCTTGGAGCCCACCGAATACATACCCAGCGCGACGACCCCCATCCAGAAGCCCACCGCCAGATCCAGCACCCGGTAAGCACCAAACTCCACCACACGCACGCCCAGAATATTCAGGCCAAACCGGCTCATCTGGCCCAGACCGGTGAAGTCCAGTTCACGGGACGGATACCAGCGCGAACGCCACCACAGCATGACCAGATTAACGACAGCAGCTATCAGCAATTGCGCAACCAATGCCCAAACACCAAAACCCAGGCTGGCCAGCACCACGCCGGCAACGCCCCCCGCCACAGTCGAGACCAATCCGCGCATAGCCAGGCGTTTGAACTGGAAATCCCGACGGAACAGCGCCAGTTGGCAAAACCCCAGGGCGTTGATCAGCAAGGAAAGGCTACCGATCCGCAAAATGGAGACCAGCCCCTGGATCTTCATGGCCTGTTCGATCAGTGGCGCGGCCAGCCAGATGCTCCCCACCACCACCAGCGACAGCAGAAAATTAACCAGAAACACCGTGTTGAGTTGGCCCTGGGTGACATCAGGCCGCTGCACAATGGCGTCCCCGAGCCCTTGATCAACAAACAGCTCCAGAAACGAGAACACCGCAAACGCAGCCGCAAATGCCCCGATCGACGCGGGCTCCAGCAAGCGCACCAGCTGAAAATAAATAACAAAGCCGACCAGCCGGCCGCCCCAGTTACGGATGGCCGACCAGATCAGGCCAGAGCGCACCTTGCCAGCAACGTTGTCTTTGCCCAGCACTGCAACGCCGCCATCAATCTGGCTACTCATGCGCGTGCCTCCGCAATCGGGGCCGCGATGGGCGTGTGGGCGAGTACCAACGGGGCGGTACTGCTAATAAAGAGGTGAACTGGAACATGGCGAAACCCCTGGCTCAGGCAATGATGCGAGAGACCGGCTTGAGGAACACAAAGCGGTCTATCACCTGTTTGAGCAGCACGGGTAACAACAGCCCGGCGCAGAACGTCACCAGCAGCAGGAGGAACATCCAGTTGCCGGTGTATGGAAAGAACTTGATGAACACGCCTTTAGCCAGGCCGATGAAGATCGTGTTGAAGAGGTAGATCACCATCGAATTGCGGCCAAAAAAGTACAGCAGCTTGTCCTGCCCCAGAAAAGGCATCCGCACGAGGCCATGCAGGGCAAACAGTGACAAACCACCCACAACAAACATGGTGTAAGGGGTGTCGTTCATGCTGACAGCCGCCGCGACAAACAAGGCCAGCGCAGGCAGCGCCAACCGGTCCACCCAGTTGAGCCATTGCGCGCGATACACCGCCATGGCGCCGCCAGCGAGGAAGAACACAAAAAAGCGCGCTACCCGGTCCAGATAGAAATCGTCCGTCACCGGTACAAAGTGCAGCAGCGCGGCCAGCGCCAGCAGCCAGAGAATGCGACCGCCCGACAAACGCCACAGCACCGGCGTGAGCAAGGAATACACAAACAGCACCATCACATACCAGACCGACAGCGCCGGGCTGTCTTCGGTCTGGATAAACAAGTGGTAATAACCGGCCCAGTAGCCGCCATCCGGGCGGTCTTGCACATACAGGTAGAACCCGGCCAGATATTTGCCAGTGACGATCAATACGCCGAACAACACAAACGGGAGCAGCAAGCGGTTGGCACGACGCTTGATGTACTGGCCGAATGCCTCACCCCAGGTGGTTTGTGCGCCGGTCAGGAAAAACACAAAACCGCTCAGATACATGAAGAACGGCATGTGAAAGTAATAAATGGTGTGCTTGACCCATTCATACCAGGGTGGCTCGGACAGCGTGTCATAACGCAGCAAATGCCCAAGTACCACCAGAATGATGGCCAGGCCCTTGCCGCGCTCGATATCCGGCCAGCGCGTGCTGGCCGCTTCCCGGCCGGGTGCGCCGGTCAGCATTTGACCGGTATACAGGGCGGATGCGGAATCCTGGGTCATTGGCCGCTGACCTCCGGTTCTGGCTGGGTACGCGCTTGCAGGCCTACCCGCAAGGAGTGCATCAGGTCACGCGGGGCAAAGTCACCTTTGAGCACCATGTACAAACCCACGCCCACTTTGCGCAGCGCTTGCACTGCCACGCCCGGATCGCCGGAAGAACGCGCAATAGCGTACAGACTGCCGGTGAAATAACGCGCCCGCAGCGTGCGGTTTTTGTCACGATGCCCAACCAGCGGGGCATCCAGCCACAGCGCATTGCCCTTGGCCTGTGCACGCGCCCGCAGCGCAAAATCCAGATCTTCACCGCCATTGAGCGCCGCACCGACGCCCAGACGCTCATCAAAGTAACGCACCTGCTCTACCACCGACGCGCGCACAAACAACGTGTTGGAGGAGGCGTTGATTACAAACTGTTTGGAGCCAGGCCGTTTTGCCAGCGCCAGCCCACCAGGGCATTGCGCAATGGTCACGGGG
Organism: Silvimonas sp.; assembly: GCA_030151005.1. Classification (GTDB taxonomy): domain Bacteria; phylum Pseudomonadota; class Gammaproteobacteria; order Burkholderiales; family Chitinibacteraceae; genus Silvimonas. Next base: position 3,751 of record JASLES010000501.1, on the reverse strand, counting down.
CTGGAGGCATAACGGCAGATGATCACGCCCAGTTGCGCATCACGGGCAAACAGCGTGGCAATCGCGCTGAGCGTGCCGTCCGGATACCAGGCGTCATCATCCGGAAAACACACGGTACGCGCCCGTGCCAGAACACCGTCGGCATGGACACGCCGCAGCATCAGATTACGCGCGGCCGAGAGTGACACCTGGCGGTTGATGCGCATCAGCACGGTGTAATCGGGCACCTCTGGCGCCACGTCTTCGTCCTGGCAACGTTGCAACAGCAGATAATGGCGCACGCGCAAACCGCGTTCGGCCACACTCAGCTTGATGCTGTCGATCAGCCGTTCCAGTTCATCACGGCGACCACCTTGATAGTCGCACGTGGTCAGCAAGACAAAATCCAGCGCGGCTTCCCGGGCGTTCTGGATCTGGGTGGGCATGGGGGTCATACACGGCCTCCGGTCAGCACCGCCAACACGCGCGGCATGGCAATTCGCATGGCACTCCAGACGGCAAGGCAGATGCCGATGACCAGCGGCGGAATCAGAAAATACAGAACCAGTGCGCCGTCAGCGTCTGGCCGCAGCACGTAATAGATCAGCTTGCGCACGCCCATCATCAGCGGCTCATGCGCGGCAAACACAAAGAAGCTGGCGGCGGCACCCCACATCAGCGCTTTGAACAGGGCCGATTGCACCCGCACGCGCCCGGCCAGCCAGTACAAACTGGCCAGACCGCACAGAATCATCAATTGGTGCGGTACCGCGCCCAACCCCAGGTTGTTGACTTCATTGGCGGTGGATACGCCCGCCAGCAGCAAGGTCAGCGCAGTCAGCCAGGGGCCGATACGATCCAGCCCGGACAGGCTGATGCGGTGGTAGGCAATGTAGGCGCCTGCCACAAAAAACAGTGGCGGCTCATCAAATGGCGGAATCCCCGGCAACAGTTGCAAAAACCAGGCCGCCAGCATCAAGGCCATCAGCACATGGCTGACATAGCGCATCACCCAATACAGCGGCAAAGAGAGCAACACCATGACCATCAGGTCGCGGATGAACCAGAACTGATACGCCGCCGGATAAGCGCGCCAGCCAATAAAGGCATTGAGCCAGTCCAGGGCGTCGTAACGGGCAACCGGCACATTTTGTCCGGAGATAAACCCGCTGGCCGCCGGCACACTTTGCAAGGCGGCATAGAACCCGATGACCAGCAGATTCCACAACACGTAGGGCACCAGCAGCGTCGGAACCCGTTTTTTCAGCCGCCCCGCATAGCCTTGCCAGTTGCCCTGAAAATTCCAGAAGAACATGTACCCTGAGATCAGAAAAAAGCCGGGCACGGAAATGCGGCACAACTCTTGAGAGAAGAACTCCCGCACCATCCAGGAAATGGGCGAGGAATACATATCGCCAATCCGGAACGACGAGAGACCAACGGTGGTGACAAAGCTGTGGATGAACACCACAGCCACGATCAGCGGGAACCGCAATAGGGCAAAGCGCACCGAGATATCGGCCGGCACAGGCGTAGCGGCTGCGCTGGCCTCTCTTTGGCTCTGGCTGGTCGACGCGGGCATCAACTGGCTATCAAAGGCACTCATGCATGCCTCCAGTAGCCCAGGCGCACACGTGGCAAGACGGTTGCATGGTCAGGGTTCTCCCAAGTGCGGTGTATCGATCCAGACAAACCCCGCTGGGTAAGCCGGGTTTGTCCTGTTTGTTTCTTGTGCTGGTCCTGCCTCCCGGCCGGCCAGGAACTCCGCCGCGTTACGCGGACTACGCATTCAGCTGACCACCCGGCGTGCGGCGCGCAGGCCAGGATTACCGTTCAGAGCCTGGGGTCCAGCCCAGCCTGTCATGGCGACCGGTGTTTCGTGTTTTTTGCGGCGCACAGGATCAGCCAGCGCCACCCCGGCAAGACCAGCGACAAGGATCATGAAGCAGCTGGTTGCGGTGATCGTGTTGTCGGAATACGAATCCATGAAATACATGCCCACGGTGACAAAGAACGCCAACCGGTTGCCGTTGCGCGGGTCCAGCAGCAGACGGCCAAACATGCTGACAAACAACACCAGAAAGATGCCGGCGCCGACATAGCCCAACTCCACCGCAATGCGCAGGTATTCGTTATGCGCCGCCACCGTGCCGGTAAAGTGCGAAACGCTTTCGGGGATCAGCAAGCCGTGGTGACCAAAGCCCACACCGGTCCATTGATAGTGTTCCAGCGCGGCCAGCAGGGCGTTCCACATCAGTTCGCGCCCGCTGGTGCCACCGGCCTCAAGCCGGACCAGCAGTTCCTGACCAAACAGCGCAAAAAACCCGGCCAGCGCGGTCAGGCCGTAAAACAGCAAAATCACCCGCCACACGCCAGAGCGCAGGCCAGAAAACAAGATGACGCTGACGGCAATCAGGGCTGCCGCAGAGGGCATGCGCGTGGCCGTCAAAATGGTGATGCCCAGATTAAGGCCAGTCAGGACAATGCAACGCCGATCATAGGTGGTAGTCAAAAAGGCCGCGGCCACGCTCCCGGCAAACCCCGCTGCGGCCAGAAACGCCGGAATGGTATTGCCTTGCAAGCGGGTGACGCCGGTGTAGTCATGCGCCAGCACACTCCCGATCCCGCCCAACTGATACACCCCGCCCAGCACCACCATGCCGACCGGCACGATGGCCAGCGTCCACAGCATCAGCTTGCGTTCACGCTGGGTGGGCCACGCGCACATAAAGCACATCACGGCAAAGAACGAGACAATGGCCTGGACATACCGGAACCAGGAGAAGTCCGGAAAGCTGGTCAACACGCCAAACACCCAGGTCAGCGCGACAATGCCGCCAAACAACCCCAGGTTGACCCAGTCCGGTTTGCGGGTGCGCAGATAGGCCACGCCCGCCAGCAAAAACAGGAATCGCTCCACCGAGTTCAGGCCACCGATCCCGAACAGCGTGCCAAGGTTAACCATCATGAAACCGTTGGCCAGCAACCAGTAATTGCGAAACCGCTTCCACTCTTTGTCGGGCTTGGGTCTGGCTTGTTCTTCCCGAAAAGCCAGCGAAGGTTGCGGGCGCATCTGGCGGATCGCGGTCATGAGCCCTGCCCCATCATCATGCGCAAGGCGTCTGCCGACAGCGTTTTGTTCATGGCATGGATGAACGAATCTTGCATGGCATAAGCACGGCCAGTGTCAGTATCGAGGCTGGAAACCCGCACCAGCACGCCATCCGGAATCTGTCCTTTCAGACCATACTCAACCTGCAACAGCTTTCGGTGAGTGGTTTCATTGGCCACAATATCGCCTACGGTAATCCAGTAGGTAATCGGCTCGGAGCGTGTGCCCGCCTGGGCAAACACCCGCTTGACCTGCAAGGGGCCAGACGCATTGAGTACCGTGGCGTTGGCGCGGTCAGACAGCGCAAAACCTTGCGCGGAATAGCAGATTTCCGGGTTGTGCAGTCGCAGTGAATCCGTTTGCTGCTTGCCGTACGCAATGGACAGCATCAGCGCATAGCCTTGCGGGTTCACGTACACGCGTGAGAGCGTTTGCGAATAAAACTTTTCCAGCACGGCCTGTACATCAGGCGAGATCACGGACTGGCCGGCATCGGGCACCATTTGCCAATCGCCGATGCGTTTGGGCATGGTGCTTTCCAGGTCAATATTCTGACGGCTGTCCGCCATCAGGTGATGCGGCGTGAATGACCAGGCCAGCACGGGGCCGGTCGCGATCAACACTGCCAGCAAGACCGGGCGCCATTGCAAAGTGGGCAAA
>JASLES010000014.1 GCA_030151005.1 Silvimonas sp. | reverse complement strand
TGCAGCGGTCAGGCCGGCTTGCAGTGGCAGGCGAATGATCATGGTCAGCCCGCCTTGAGCGCGGTTGGTGGCGATAATGGTGCCGCCGTGCGCCTGAACTGCCCGTTGGGCGATGGCCAGGCCCAGACCATAACCGGGCTGCCGGTTCTCTCCATCCAGCTGCACAAAGGGCTGGAACATCAATCCCAATTGCTCTTCCGGCGCGCCGGGGCCTTGATCGGAAACGTTGATTTCCAGCGTATGCCCTTCATCAGCCAGGGTCACCGCCATGTCAATGCGCTGACCGGGGCGTGAGTATTTGAGCGCATTGCGCACCACGTTCTCCACCGCGCGATAGAGCGGTTCGGCCCGGCCCGGCAAAATGGCCTCCTGATTGGTCAGGGCAGGGTCCATGGTCAGATCAATCTCTACCCCGGCGTTTTCCGCTTCAAAGCGTGCATCTGCGACGATGGTGTCCAGAAGTTCGATCATGTCGAAGTAGTGATCTGGATCCCCTGCGCCGGCAGCTTCCAGCCGGGAAAGCGTGAGTAGTTCGCCAATCAGTTCATCCAGCCGTCTGGATTCACGTTCAATCCGGTCAAGACTGGTCATCAAGTTGTCCGGTTGTTTACGCGCCAGACCAACTGACACTTGCAAGCGCGCTAGCGGCGAGCGCAGTTCATGTGAGACATCGTGCAAGAGCTGGCGCTGGGAGTGAACAAGCTGTTTGAGCCGTTCTGCCATGCGGTCAAAATCGTGGCCCAGATCAGCAATCTCATCACGGCGACGGCCCATGCGCGGGGCGATGCGTTCATCCAGATCACCGTTCGCCACGCGGTCAAAGGCGCGCTGTAACAGCCGGATGGGGCGGGTCAGGTACCAGGCCAGCAGCGCACTGAAAATCAGACTGCCAAATGCACCCAGCCACAACATTTGTGGTGGCAGCCATTGGCGCGGCGGCGTGCGACGCACCATGTTTTCATCCAGCACGGCAAAGATCATCAGATTGCGATGATCCGGCGTTTGCGTCTGCAACACACTGGGCATGCTTTGATCGGGCTCGCCTTCAACGGGGCGGGGCGTGCTCTTCAGATAGTCACGCGCCATAGCCAGCGCGCGTGCCGGCACCGGGCGGCCAAACACGTCTTTGCCGTCTTCGTCCACGGCCAACAGGTTGGATTTGGCAAAGCGTGGCCAGCTGCGCGTGACTTCCCGCAGTGCTTCGACACCGCCGTAATGCAGCACGCTGGCGGTGGAGGTGGTCAGCACAGACATGCGCGGGTTGGTCGCCAATGCGTCTTGCATGCCGGCGCGTTGTTCATCGTAAATGGCAAAAATGGCGGCCACGCCAAAGAACACGCAAATCAGCGTGAGCCAGAATCCGATCAGGATTTTCCAGAACAGACGACCTTTGGGCATTTTCATTCAGACTCGGGCAGGGCAGGAGGTGGAGACGGGGCGAGACGTTATTCGGCTTGCCACTGATAGCCGATCCCGCGCACGGTCTGGATCGGGGTGCGGCCATCCGGATAGTTACCCAGCTTTTGCCGCAGATTGCTCATGTGCACATCCACACTGCGGTCATAGCGCGTGAAGGGCCGCCCCAGCGCTTGTTCGCACAACTCATTCTTGTTGAGCACTTTACCTTGCGCGCGCAACAGCATTTCCAGCAAGTTGAATTCAGAGCTGGTCAGATCCAGCGGCGTGCCATCCAGTTCCGCACGCCGATAGGCCGGATGCAATTGCAATGCACCGGACACCAGCGGCACGTTGAGGTCTTCTTCCGTGGTTTCCATATTGCCGGTGCGGCGCAAAATGGCACGCAGTCGCGCAACCAGTTCACGTGGCTGACAGGGTTTGGGTACATAGTCATCCGCGCCCAGTTCCAGGCCAATAATGCGGTCGATATCGTCGCCCTTGGCGGTCAGCATGATGACGGGAATACGGCTTTTTTCGCGGATCTGTCGCAGTGTTTCAATGCCACCCATGCGCGGCATCATGACGTCGAGCACCATGATGGCGTATTTGCCCGACAACGCCGCGGCAACGCCGGCCTCGCCATCATGCACGGCATCTGCCTCAAAACCCTCGGTGCCGAGGTACTCCTTGAGCATGGTGCAAAGTTCGTTGTCGTCGTCCACCAGCAAAATGCGCATGATGTTTTCCCTGAATGCTTATTGGTATCGCGGCCGGTCGTTTGTTCTCAACGCGCCAGCCTGGCCGCAGAGGATAAACGCCGCAGGATCAAGATGTTTGTCGCTGCCAATTGCGCGTGATCCGGTTCACATCTTCGCCGATTTGGTACCCATAAACCAGTCAGAACGGGTCTCCTTTACGCAATCTTTGCACTTTGATAACCCACCTTTACCAAGTGGCCGCGCATAGTGGAATCACGCCACACGACAACGGCAAGCAACACAACGCCCCGGTCGTGAAATGGCTAAATCACATTATCTGGAGATCACCATGTTGAAGATCAAATACCTGATTGGCGCTGTCGTAGTCGCTGCCGGCTTCGCCGCTGCACCTGCCATGGCCGGCGGGCATGTATCGGTCAGCATCGGTCTGGGTCTGCCGGTTGCAGTGGCACCGGTGGTTGTTGCCCCGGCACCGGTCTACTACGCACCACCCGCCCCCGTTGTGGTGGCGCCGCGCCCGGTGTACTACGCCCCGCGTCCTGTTTATTACGCACCGCGTCCGGTGTACGTTGCGCCGCGCCCGGTTTACTACCGTCCGGCCCCGCCGCACTGGGATAACCACCACGACAACGGCTGGCATGATGGTCGGCGCGGCTGATACCGTAAAACGGCGATTGAAAAGGGCTGATACTTAACTTTACTTCATCTTTTCAATCGCTTGACACCACTTAACAAAGCCTCGCCGGATAATGCAATCATCGCCGGCAGAGTTCTGCCAGACCCGATAAAACACAAAGTTGTCTACAAAGGAGTGAACCATGTTCAAGACCCGCAACTTGCTGACTGCCCTTGTGGCTGCCATGGCACTGGGTGGTGCCGTGACTGCCGCGTTTGCTGACGATGCCGCCGGCGGCAATCCGCCTCCGCCGCCGGGGCATCATATGCGCGGTGGCCAGCATGGCCCGCACGATGGTTTCTTTTTCAAAGACCTGAATCTGACTGACGCGCAAAAAGCCCAGATCAAGCAATTGATGCAGGCCAACCGCCAGAACATGAAGCAGGAAATGGACGCCATGCGTGCGTCGCACCAGCAAGAGCAGGTTTTGTTGTTCTCGCCGGATTACAGCGATGCCAAGGCAGACCAACTGGCCCAGGCTGACGCCCAGCAAATGGTGGCTGGCCGCGCTGCCCGCATCAAGTTCCAGCATCAGCTCTACGCGGTGCTGACCCCGGCGCAGCAGCAACAACTGCAGGCCAAGATGAAAGAGCGCGAAGCCAAGATGGAGCAATGGCGTGCCAAGCACGACCAGAAAGGCGCTGCGCCTCAACAGTAAGCAGTGAGCCAGGGTGCCCGCTCAGGCGCCTTTAAGGCAAAACAAAAAAGCCACGGCATTGACCGTGGCTTTTTCTTTGCGCTTTCTGATATGAAAATCAGTGTGCCAGGATTTTGGACAAAAACGCCTGGGCACGCTCGGAGCGCGGGCTGCCAAAGAATTCATCCTTTTTGGCGTCTTCAATGATCTGGCCGCGATCCATAAAGATCACGCGGTTGGCCACTTTGCGGGCAAAGCCCATTTCGTGGGTCACGCACATCATGGTCATGCCTTCTTTGGCCAGCTCTACCATGACATCCAGCACTTCGTTGATCATTTCCGGGTCCAGTGCGGACGTCGGCTCATCAAACAGCATGGCGATCGGGTCCATGGCCAGGGCGCGGGCAATGGCGACACGTTGTTGCTGGCCACCAGAGAGCTGACCCGGGTGCTTGTGCGCATGCGCCTTCAGGCCCACGCGATCAAGCAGTTTCAGGCCTTTGTCGTGCGCGGCATCTTTGTTGCGGCCCAGTACTTTGATCTGCGCCAGCGCCAGATTCTCGGTAATGGTCAGATGCGGGAACAGTTCAAAGTGCTGGAACACCATGCCCACGCGGCTGCGCAGTTTGGGCAGATTGGTTTTGGGATCGCCCACCGAAATGCCATCAACCGTAATGGTGCCTTGCTGGAAGCCTTCCAGACCGTTCACACATTTGATGAGCGTGGATTTGCCCGAGCCAGACGGCCCGCAGACCACCACCACTTCACCTTTTTGCACTTCGGTAGAGCAATCGGTCAGCACCTGGAAGTCGCCGTACCATTTGCTGACGTTCTTGATGGAAATCATACGGTCATCCTTTTTTGCAGATGCTTCACCAGGCGCGAAGCGCTAAAGCTGATCACGAAATACACGGCACCGGCCAGCAAGATGTATTGCTGCAGTTCACCCGTGATATTGCCTTTGGAATAGGCCACGTTAAAGAAGTCGAGAACGCCCACGGCATAAACCAGCGACGTATCCTGGAACAGAATGATCGACTGTTGCAGCAGCAGCGGCGTCATTTTGCGGAACGCTTGCGGCAGCACTACCAGACGCATGGTCTGGCCATACGTCATGCCCAGCGCATAAGCCGCGTTCATTTGTCCGCGAGAAATCGACTGGATACCGGCACGCACGATCTCGGCGTAATACGCGGCCTCAAACATGGTAAAGGCCACCAGGCACGAAGTGAACGCGCCGATGGGGCGGTTTGTACCGGTGACCCAGCCAATAATGAGCGGCACGGCAAAGTAAAACCACGAGATCACCATCAACAGGGGGATCGAGCGGAAATACGTGACGTACGCGCCACCCAGGGCAGACAACACCTTGTTATGCGACAAACGCGCCAGGGCCAGCAGCGTACCCAGGATCATGCCACCCAGCACGGCCATGATCAGCATCTGCAGCGTGACCTTCATGCCTTCCCACAGGCCGGGCAAAGAGCCTTGCAAATCAGAAAAATGCAGCATCTTATTTGCCTCCCAGCGCAATCAGACCTGGCACGCGCAGGCGTTTTTCCACCCACCGCATGAAGAACATCAACAGCATGTTCACGGCGAAATAAATCAGGGTGCCGACGGTATACGCTTCAAACTGGTTGGCGGTGAAGTCCACCAGTTGTTTGGTTTGCGCCAGCAGTTCCGGCAGCGCGACCAAAGACGCCACGGAAGAATTCTTGATGATGTTCAGAAATTCCGAGGTGAGCGGCGGAATGATGATCCGGAATGCCTGCGGCAACAGCACGTGACGGTACACCTGGGCCAGCGGCAAACCCAGCGCCAGGCCAGCGTTGCTCTGGCCTTTGGGCAAAGCCTGAATGCCGGTACGCACTTGCTCACAGACGCGGGCAGCCGTAAACAGGCCCAGACAGACCGTCACGGTGATAAAAGCGTTGGTAACCGGCGAGATATCCTGCTTGAGCCAGTTGGACAAGTTATCGGGCAACCAGTCCGGTATCACGTAGTACCAGACAAACAGTTGCACCAGGAGCGGCACATTGCGAAACAGGTCAACATAGGCGCCAGCAATGCGTGACGCGATCTTGCCAGGCAGCGAGCGCATGACGCCCAGCACGGTGCCCAGAATGAGTGCGATCACCCACGCCGACAGCGCCACGCCCAGCGTCATCATCAAACCGGAAACAAACCAGTTCAGATAGATTTCGCTGCCGACCCCGGTGGGCTTGAAAAAGACGCCCCAGTCCCAGTGGTAATGCATGTGGTATCCCCCTTGTACGGGCGTGAACTGACCGAAGCCGGCCAATGCCGGCTTGCGGCCCGTCACTTCAATGCAACGGCCAGTTGGACGTTGGACTGCGTACTGGTTTCTTTATGACAAAAAAGGGGGCAATGTGCCCCCTTTGTGCGGGAGTAGAACGGTTACATCTGCTCCGCCGACTTGTCAGTCGGGTTGGCAATCAGTTGCTTGAGTTCATCACTCATCGGGAAATTCAGATTCAGACCCTTGGGCGGAATCGGTTGCTGGAACCACTTGGTGTACATCTTGTTGACTTCACCAGACTTGTAAGTGGCCTTCAAAGCATCATCGACCACCTTCTTGAATTGCGGGTCTTCACGACGCATGGAGCAACCGTAGATTTCGTACGATTGCGGCTTGCCGACGATGGTCCAGTCAGACGGGCTCTTGGCCTTGGCCATTTCGCCAGCCAGCAGCGCGTCATCCATCATGAACGCCACGGCGCGGCCGGATTCAAGCATCAGGAACGATTCGCCGTGATCCTTGGCGCTGATGATGTTCATGTTCATTTTCTTGTCCACGTTCATGGCCTTGAGCAGGCGCTCGGACGTGGTACCAGCGGTTGTCACTACGTTCTTGCCGGCAAGGTCAGAGAAATCCTTGATGCCGGACTTCTTGCTCACAAGGATACGGGTGCCGATTTCAAACATGCCGACCGAGAAAGCCACTTGCTTCTGGCGTTCCAGGTTGTTGGTGGTAGAGCCGCATTCAAAGTCGACGGTGCCGTTGGTCACCAGCGGAATACGGGTCTGGGAAGTCACCAGGTTATAACGCACGTTCAGATTGGGCATGTTCAACGTCTTTTTGACGTTGTCCACAATCTTCGCAGCCAGGTCCATGGCGTAACCAACCGGCTTTTGCTGGTTGTCGTAGTACGCAAACGGAATGGAAGAATCACGGACGCCGACGACGATTTCGCCGCTTTCCTTGACCTTCTTGAGGGTGCCGGTCAGTTCTTCGGCGTGGGCAAGGGACATGCTACACAGGGCAGCAAGGGCAAGCGCGGCGGGCACAAGTTTGAACATTTTATTCTCCACTGACTGTGAGGGGTTATGACGGCAGTATAGGGACGCATTGTTTCAAACGCCCTTGGTGATATCCCTGAATTGCAAGCGGGTTTGCAGCGTTACGCGAACACAGTTTCTTTTGGTCTTGATATAGCTGCAACTTGCGGATTTTACTAATAAAAACCAGAAGGGCCGGTGGTTGGCCGGCCCCGTAGAAGTGCGTGAGCGCACCTTAGCCGTGCATGGGGGCGAGGATCTGCCGCAGGAACTGGCGCGTGCGCTCGTGTTGCGGGTTCTGGAAGAATGTCTCGGGTGCACCTTGTTCGAGCATCTCGCCGTGATCCAGGAAGATCACGCGGTCGGCCACTTCTCGGGCAAAGCCCATTTCGTGCGTAACAACCATCATGGTCATGCCAGATTCAGCCAGACCCTGCATGACTTTGAGCACTTCCCCGATCATTTCCGGGTCCAGCGCGCTGGTCGGCTCATCAAACAACATGACTTTGGGTTGCATTGCCAGGCCACGGGCAATGGCCACGCGCTGTTGCTGGCCGCCGGACAACTGGCTGGGGTAGGCGTCCCGCTTGTGCGCCAGACCCACGCGCTCCAGCAGCTCCATCGCACGCTGGTTGGCATCGGCCTCGCTCATTTTGCGCACGCGAATCGGCGCCAGGGTGATGTTCTCAATCACCGACAAATGTGGGTACAGATTGAAGTGCTGGAACACAAAACCGACTTCTTCGCGCAGGCGGTTGATGTTGGTTTTGGGGCTGTTGACCTGAATGCCGTCAACCCAGATTTCGCCATCATTAATGGCTTCCAGCTGGTTGATGGTCCGGATCAGGGTGGACTTGCCCGAACCGGACGGCCCGCACACCACCACGACTTCACCGGTTTTGACTTCAAGACTGATGTTCTTGAGCACGTGGTGATCGCGGCCATACCATTTGTTGACCTGGTTGAAGCGAATCATGGTGCTGTCTTCAGCGTTCATTGGTAATGCCCGGTTGGATGATCTGTGCAGGATTGCGGCCTGCAGCGTGGCGAAGCCTCTGAATTTACGACAATCAGTCCGTTTTGACCACGCGGGTTATCGCTTACGCCTCATCGCTGGCGCGCTGGGCAAAGAGCCAGTTGGCAAGACGCACATATTGCTCGACCGTGATTTGCTCCGGGCGTTGGGCCGGGTCAATCTCCAGCGCGGTCAGTTGCGCATCGTCGACCACGCCGCGCAGATTGTTGCGCAAGGTTTTACGGCGTGCGGCGAAGGCAGTCTGAACCAGTTTTTCCAGCGTGGGCATATCATCGACCGGCCACGGCGGAGTGGGCCACGGGATCATGCGGATGACGGCGGAATCTACCTTGGGCGGCGGGTAGAACGCGCCCGGCGGCACGTCCAGCATGTACTCGGTGGCAAAGCGCACCTGCAACATGATGGAAAGCCGACCGTAATCGGCAGTGCCCGGCTCTGCGGCGATGCGCTCGACCACTTCTTTTTGCAGCATGAAATGCATATCGGCAATGCTGCTGCCAAACTCGGCCAGGTGGAACAACAGCGGTGTGGAAATGTTGTACGGCAGGTTGCCGACCAGACGGATGCGCGAGCCCGGCGCGATCTCGCGTGCGAGCGCGCCAAAGTCAAACTGCAACGCGTCGACATTGTGGATGGTCAGTTGCTCTGGTTTAAAGCGCTGCGTGAGATGACTGACGATATCACGGTCGATTTCCACTACATGCAAATGCCCGGCGCGGGTCATCAGGGGTTCGGTCAGCGCGGCCAGCCCAGGGCCGATTTCCACCACGGGCTCACCCGGGCGCGGGTCGACGCAGTTGACGATGTCGTAGATCACGCCCTGATCTTGCAGAAAATTCTGCCCGAAGCGTTTACGTGGAATATGGCCCATGAGGTGCGTTTACCTGAATGCTTGATAGATACAATGCCCGGCTGCGCCGGCTGGCGGTGCCAGCAGGCCCGGCCAAGCTTGTGTTTGATTATGCGACAGCGCGACTTTTTGCGTGCGCGAGTTCAATGGCCAGTTGCGTGGCGGCGACGAGGCTGCCCACATCGGCCTTGCCAGTGCCGGCCAGATCCAGCGCGGTGCCGTGATCGACCGAGGTCCGGATGATCGGCAGACCCAGCGTGACATTGATGCCACTGCCAAAACTGGCAAACTTGAGTACCGGCAAGCCCTGGTCGTGATACATGGCCAGTACGGCGTCACCACGTTGCAGCTGGGACGGGTTGAACAGGGTGTCGGCCGGCAGCGGGCCGATCAGCATCATGCCCTCGGCACGCAGGGCGTCCAGTGTGGGCGTGATGATGTCGATTTCTTCTTGCCCAAGGTGCCCGGACTCTCCGGCGTGCGGATTAAGACCCGCCACCAGGATGCGCGGCGCGGCAATGCCAAACTTGTATTTGAGGTCTGCGTGCAAAATGCGCAGCGTCTCAGTCAGGCTTTGGCGGGTAATCGCAGCCGGAACATCTTTGAGTGGCAGATGGGTTGTGGCCAGGGCCACGCGCATCTGCTCGCAGGTCAGCATCATCACCACGCGGGGGGTGTTGGTGCGCTCTGCCAGGTATTCGGTATGCCCGTAAAAGAACTTGCCGCTCTGGCTGGTCTGGCCTTCGTTGATCACACCTTTGTGCAAAGGGGCCGTGACCATCGCAGCAAATTCGCCGGTGACGCAGCCATCAACCGCACGATCAAGCAGATCAAGCACATGCTGTGCGTTGCGGTTATCCAGCTTGCCCGCGGTGACTGGCGTGGCCACGGGCAGGTGTAATACAGAGACCGCTGCGGTCGTGTCCGGCGTATAAGCCGGCCAGTGGCCCGCACTACCGACACACTCTGCACGCGCCTGGAGTAGATCCCGGTCACCCAGCAGGACCAGTTGTGCCGGCAAATTCATCTGCCCCAGCGCGGCGAGCAATTCCGGACCGATGCCGGCGGGCTCGCCACTGGTGACTGCAATGCGGGGCAGGGTGCTCATGCTGCTTATTCGTCTTTCAGGCGAATATCGACGTAAGTGGTATCGCGCAACTGACGCGCCCAGTTTTCGTACTGTTCGTCAGCGCGACGCTTGCGCAGTTCATTGCGTACTGTCAGGCGTTCGCGGTCTTCGGTCACGTCCTGGTCACGGCGCTCCAGCACCTGGATCAGGTGATAGCCGAACTGGGTGTGGATCACCTGGCTCAGATCGCCCGGCTTGAGGGCATTCATGGCTTGTTCAAATTCTGGCACGGTTTCGCCCGGATTGATCCAGCCCAGATCGCCACCCTTGTTGGCGCTGCCGTCTTCCGAGAAGGCGCGGGCCATGTCTTCGAATTTGGCGCCTTGCAAGATGCGGTCACGAATCTGGCTCAGTTTGGCTTTGGCTTCGTTTTCAGAGACCAGTTCGGTCGGCCGGATCAGGATATGGCGCACATGCGTTTGCTGTACGACCTGATGGTCTTCCTGCTTGCGCACTTCCATTAGCTTGACCAGCTCAAAGCCAGACGGGCTGCGGATGATGTCGGTTAGCTGACCCGGTTGCATCTGGGCCAGCAGATTGACCATCTGCTCTGGCAGGCTACCTGCGGCGTACCAGCCCAGTTGACCACCTTCGGTGGCGTCTTTGGCGGTGGAATACTGTGCAGCAACAGTGCCGAAATCCTGGCCGGAGTTGATGGCCTGGCGTGCGGCAACAATCTTGGTGCGGCGTGCTTGCACTTCATCCGGCGTGGCGTTTTCAGGCACGGAAATCTGGATGTGTGCCAGACGGTATTCCATCTGCGGCTTGTTGGCATTGAGCTTGAGGTAATCGTTGACTTCCGCGTCAGTGACGACAACACGGTTATCAACTTCACGCTGGCGCAGGCGCTGCAGAATCATTTCCGTACGGATTTCGCGCCGGAACTGGTCCCAGGCAATCCCTTGTTCGGTCAGAGCCTTGCGAAAATCCGGCAGTGAAAGTTTGTTCTGCTTGGCCAGCGCGGCGGTGGCCTGATCCAGCTGGGCATCGTCGACTTTCATGCCGGTGGAGGCTGCAAATTGCAGCTGTACCTGTTCGTTGACCATGCGCTCGAGCACCTGGCGTTGCAGCACGTCGGTCGGTGGCTCGGGGATATTCTGTTGTTTCAGGTTCTGCTTGACCTGAATGACGCGGGCGGCCAGTTCGTTGGCGGTAATGACGTCGCGGTTCACCACCGCCACGATACGGTCCACGGTCTGGACCTCGACTGCGCTGGACAGGGGTGCAGCAACAGAACACACCAGTGCCAGCAGCGCAAAAATAGAGCTCAGCTTCATAAAGTCGATCACTTGTTAGAACTACCAGAAATGTCGGAGTAACCCGGAATTGCCGTCCGCAGCGCAGAGGTCGGGTTGGTACCCAGACCGCCCAGTGCGCCCAGTTGAAGCAGCACATAGTACGTGTTGCTGGTGCCGCCGTCAGTGGTGACGTAGCGTTGCGCGGCCAGCTGAAGCCCCCAACAGCCCGCATTGTATTGAACCCCGGCCAGCGTATCCAGAAAACGGTTGGGGTCAGATTTGATCAGCGAGTAGTTGACATGGCCGATGCCATACCAGCCAGAAGAGATCGGCCATTGGCCCGACAGATCAAGCTGTTTGATGTAGGGCGAGGTATAGGTGCTGTAGATGTAACGCAGGTTGAGCACCTTGGCTACATCAGGTCGCCACGACAGATTGAACGAGTTGTACGTGGTGGTATGGTCTTGCAGGTTGTACTGGATTTCGTACTGCGCATTCAGTTTGCGGATCACTTCACCGCCCAGCGAGACCAGGAGGTCAGACTTGCTGCTGTTGGGCAGATCGGTGGTGTCGAGTGACACGCGCGGGCTCTGGAAATAAAAGCGCTGGCCAATGGTGGCGTTCAAGCGCTCGATCCCGGTTTCCGATTCAAAAATCCGCGAGGTCAGCGCCACCGTGATCTGGTTGGCGTCGTTGATGCGGTCGTTACCGGTGTAGCGGTTTTCCGAGAACATCTGCGAGTACGAGAAGTCCGTCAATGCCGAATCGAAATTGGGCAGATTGGACTGATCCTTGTACGGGATATACAGGTAGTACGCGCGTGGCTCCAGGGTCTGGGTAAAGCTGTCACCCTGAATATCCAGATCACGTTCAAACACCAGCCCGCTATCCAGGCTCATGATTGGCAGTACGCGGTTTTCGCTACCCTCGCTGGTGCCATCCGGGGCAGAAAGCTGGTAGTTGGTGGCGTGTACACCGATCTTGGGCGTGACAAAGCTGTACGAGGTCAGGAACGGCATCGACACGCTGGGATAAACCCAGGTGCGGTAGCCGTTGGTTTCGCTCGGATGCGTAAAGTTGGTGAACTCAGCCTGGACATTGGTCTGGATCTTGCCATCCAGGAAGGTCGGGGCGGTGTTGAAATCAATCTGCGGCGACAGCGCATACGGAATGGCAATCGGGTTGACCGTGCTTTGCAGGGTCTGATAGTGCAGCCAGTCCAGCGACGTGGTCCAGCCATTGCCGTTGTAAGTCAGTACCCCCTGGCGCGGCAGGTTGGTCTGGGACGCGACGGCTGCGCGGTCACCGAAATCGTTGAAGAAGTTGTCGTCCGAGACCTTTTCGATATCCAGCGACAGATGCAGGCGGTCGGTCAGCGCTTGCGAGTGCTTGAAGAAGATATCGTAGCGGCCCATGTCCGCTTCCTTGTCTTGCAGCCCGTCAACCCGCAACACGCCGTTATAGTTCGGCTCCAGATAACGGAATTCGGCACCCACCATCAAACCCCGGCGGCTGAAATAGCGCGGGTAGAAGGTGGCGTCCATATTGGGCGCGATATTCCAGTAATACGGAATGGTCAGGTCCAGACCGTTCCGGTTGTTCAAGGCCAGCGCTGGCGCCAGAAAGCCCGATTGCCGCGCATCACTTAACGGAAAGTTGATATACGGCATGTAAAGGATCGGGGTGTCTTTGAACTCGATCCAGGCGTTGGTGGCCTCGCCTTTATTCGTGTTGTAGTCCAGCCACATATTGTTGGCGTGGATGTACCAGCTATCGTTATTGACCGGGCATGTAGTGAAGCGGCTTTTTTGCAGGTGATAGATCTTGTCACCTTCAAACAGCAGGGTTACGGCATTACCCCGGCCCAGCCCTTGGGCGATCTGGTAGTCGGGATCAGACATCGTCCCTTCCTTGCGATCCATGAAGTAGTCCAGCTCGTGGCCCTTCATGACGTCGCCCTGATGTTCCATGCGGACGTTGTCGCCCGCTTTCAGGTGCTGATCGGTCTGGTTATAGGTAGCCCAGTCCGCGTAATAGTATTCATCGCCCTTGGTGATCTGCACATCACCGGTGGCTTTGGCGGTGTCCTGTTGCTGGCCTTCAATGTGATCGGCTTCGATGGAAACGGGCACATCTTCTTGCGTCTCGCTGCTTTGGGCAGCATTGGCAAGGGCGCTGACCAGCGCCAGCATCAGGACGGAGCAACGATAGGGAGGAATGGCAAACATGCGGGCCAGGGCGACGTGCTGATAGAATTGCCGGATTCTACCGCAATGCAGTCCCTATCATGCAGCAAACCGTTCACATTGCAGCGCCTGGTACGCCAGAGCGCGCTGACCAGATCAATGCGTGGCTCCAAAAGGTCACGCTCACCACCCCGCAAAGCCTGAAGCCGGGCGGCTCCGACGCCAGTGTGCGCGTCTATTGGCGTGCCACCTGGCCCGATCGCACACTGATCGTCATGGATGCCGATCCACAGGCATTTAACGTGCAGCCTTTTCTGGCGATTGGCCAACAACTGGCTGCAGGCGGCATCAAGGTGCCCGCTGTGATCGCCCACGACGAAAGCCTGGGTCTGACTTTGCTTGATGACCTGGGTGATGTCTTGCTGGCCGATCTTTTGTCGGATGAAAAAGCCGCCAAAGCCTGGTATTTGCGCGCCATCGATACCCTGGTCGATATCCAGAAAGGCATGGCGTTTGACCATCTGCCAGCGTTCGATGCCAGTTTTTTGCGCCGCGAAATGGAAATCGGCCGGGAATGGTATCTGGGCAAATATCTGGGGGCAGAACTGGAAGGCAAGGCGCTGCAGACCTGGGAGCGCACCACGGCGCTGATCGTTGCCCAGTGTTTGTCGCAACCGCAGGGCTTCATGCTGCGCGACTATCATTCGCGCAACCTGATGGTCAAAAACGATGATCTTTACGTCATCGACTTTCAGGACGCGGTCAAAGGCCCGCTGTGCTACGACGTGGTCAGCCTGTTCCGGGACGCGTATATCGAGTGGGATGAGGGCTTTGTGCTTGATCTGGTCATCCGCTACTGGGAAAAAGCCCGCGCGGCCGGTATTCCGGTCAACGAAGATTTTGGCGATTTTTACAAGGCGTTCGAGTGGCAAGGCCTGCAGCGTCATCTGAAGGTACTGGGCCTGTTTGCCCGCCTGCATCTGCGCGATGGCAAAGACCGCTATCTGAACGACTTGCCACGCGTGCTGGGTTATATGCGCAAGGTGTGTCAGCGTTACGACGAACTCACCGGGCTGTATCGCATTCTGCTCAATGCCCAGGGCGAAAAGATCGACAGCGGTTTTACGTTTTGATGCGTGAGAAATGAACGGGCGATGAGAGGCGCTACTGCGCGCTCTTTCGCTGCCCTGTGGTTTGACGCCTCACCCCTTACACCTCACTCCTCACACACATCATATGCATGCCATGATCCTGGCAGCCGGGCGCGGCGAGCGCATGCGGCCGCTGACCGATACCTGCCCCAAACCCCTGCTGGAAGTCGGCGGCAAGCCCCTGATTGTCTGGCATATCGAAAAGCTGGCTGCGGCGGGCGTAACCGATCTGGTGATCAATCACGCCTGGCTTGGGCAACGCGTGGAAGAACGGCTGGGCGATGGCCGGCAGTGGGGCGTGCGTATTCGCTATTCACCAGAAAACACCGCGCTCGAAACCGCAGGTGGTATTGCCCACGCTTTGCCTTTGCTGGGGGATGCGCCATTCATGGTGATCAATGGCGATATCTTTACCGACTATGACTTTGCCCAACTGCAGCCGGTGATGGCGCGGATGGCGCAAGACCCGCACTGTACGGGCCATCTGGTGCTGATGCCCAAGGCGGATTACCCAACCGGGCGAGATCTGGCCGTAGATGCTGCCGGCTACGCCAAAGCCGCAGAGGTTGGTGACGTGGCCATGACCTTTGCCGGCATCGCCGTGTATGCGCCGGCCTTTTTTGCCAGTGTGCCGCCAGATCAGCCCTCGCCCCTGTTGCCGCATTTTTTGCATGCCATGGCAGCGCGGCAAATGAGCGCCGAAGTGTTCACCGGTCAGTGGCTGGATGTGGGCACGGTAGAGCGCCTGGCTGCGGCCAATGATTTGGTGCAGCCCGGCGTCTGAGCCCGCGCCAAATCGACAGGTCGTCGGTAAAACTGCCTGATTTTACTGAGTATTATTCACTTAGCATGCTTAAATGCCATTGGTATTGTGATGGCTATCGAAAGCAATCAGGTGGAGGTGCGTCATGCAAGTCGGCTCAGCTACTCAGGCCAGCAATCTGCAGTCATTGCAACAATCTCGCAGCGCGACGCAATTGCCAGCGAATACCAATACCGCGAGCCAGTTGCCGGCCCAACTGCCGGCGGATGGCAACAATGGCAATATCATTTCCGGGCAGACACGCAATCAACTGACTGATACCCAGAAAGACATTGCCAGCACGCTGTATTTGTCCAAAACCGCTGAAACCAATATGAAGATTTACATGGCGGTGGCTGCGGATCAGTCTGCCACGACCACCGGCAGCACCACCTGGAAGATCCAGCCGGACAGCAGCAACAACCTTAACATCATCATTCCCGGCTCAAACGGCCAGTCGCAAACCCTGCCGTATGCACCGGGCAGCGTGCTCAATACCAGCGCCTGATTCTATCTGCGTCAGGCTTGGCGTCTACCGAACAACCCGACAGCGCTCCGGACCAGAACCGGGCGCTGTTTCGGCCGCCGCCGGGCCCCGCGCTTTGTCAGTTCCCCGCCAAATCCTGCATTGTTTTTTGCTGCGTCGCACCGTAATCTGAAAGTCCTGTCAGATCACGGAGTTACCATGACCACACGTGCATTGTTGCAGGACCAGACTGCTCGTCTGAACACACTGCAACGCGATCTTCGACACGCTTTCGATCCGTTTGGTCTTGTCGCCACCACGCTCAAGGCGCAACAGGCCTGGCTCACGCATCCGGCCGAACTGACGGGCGCACTGGCCTTCTGGTACGACGATTTCAAACGCTGGGGGGATTACACCTGGCGGCGCTGGCAAGGGCAGCCGGTGGATGACGTGTTTGCTGCGCATCCGGATGACGCCCGTTTTGCAGATGCCGACTGGACCGAACACCCGGCCTGGGACAGTCTCAAAGAGTGGTATCTCTTCAATACCCGGTGGCTGCAGGACTCCTTGTTTGCCACGCCAGGTCTGTCTCAGGGCGAACGCAACCGCTCTGCGTTCTGGCTGCGCCAATGGCTTAACGCCATCGCCCCCAACAATTATTTTTTCCTCAACCCGGTGGCCATGGCCAAAGCGCTGGAAACGCGCGGCGAATCACTGGTTAAAGGGCTGGAGAATCTGGCGCGGGATGCCCAGCGTGGCGAGATCGCCATGACTGACCCGGATGCTTTCAAAGTGGGCGAGAACCTGGCACTGACGCCAGGCGCCGTGGTCTATCGTGGGCCGCTGCTGGAGGTCATCCATTACGAAGCGGTCACACCAGACGTATACAAAATTCCACTGGTGATCGTGCCGCCCTGGATCAACAAGTATTACGTGCTGGATCTGGATGCCAAAAAAAGCATGGTCAAATACCTCACCGAACAGGGTTTTTCGGTGTTCATCGCCAGCTGGATCAACCCTGGGCCCGCTGCCGCCGAGGTCAGTTTTGATGATTACATCGTGGATGGCATTGACCGGATTGTAGAAGTGGCACGCGCCATTTCCGGCACTGATACTGTGAACCTGACCGGCTACTGTATTGGCGGCACGCTGGTGGCGACTTATCTGGCGTGGCTGGCCAAACGTGGTGAAGCCAGCAAGATCAATAGCGCGACGTTGCTGACATCCCTGACGGATTTCTCCAAACCCGGTGATATCGATATCTTTCTGGATGAAGAGGGACTGGCCTTTGTCGAGCGCACCATTGCGCAGAAGGGCTATCTGGATGGTCGCGAGATGGCGGCAAGTTTTCGCATGCTGCGGCCCAACAGTCTGGTGTGGAATTACTGGGTCAGTAACTACCTGCTGGGCGAAACCCCCATGGCGTTCGACGTGCTGTACTGGAACATGGACACCACGCGCATGCCGCAGAAAATGCACTGCTATTACCTGCGGGAGTTCTACTTCCACAACCGGCTGATCCAGTCTGATGTGCTAACCATTGCCGGGCAGCCGATCGATCTCTCTCGCATCGAAACGCCCCTCTTTATGGTGTCCACCGAAGAAGACCACATTGCGCCATGGCAGCAAACCTGGGCGCTGACGCGGCTGGCCAAAGGGCCGGTGACGTTTACGCTTTCCAGCTCTGGCCATATTCTGGGCATCGTCAACCCGCCCAGCCCCACCTCCAAGCGCACCTACCGCCAGGCCGGGGTGACGCGCGGGCAAGCGCCAGACGATTGGGTCAAAGACCTGCAAAAGGTCGCTGGTTCGTGGTGGCCGTCCTGGGTGCAATGGCTGCAACCTGTCAGTGGCAACAAGGTCAAACCCAAACTTTCCAGCCGGCAATACCCGCGCATCATGGCGGCGCCAGGTCAATATGTAATGGAATGACCTTATGCTCAGGTGGCCAACCACTGGAAACACCGTTCAACCGGCTGTGAAAACGCCATAAAACGACCTGTTCTGGTGCGTCTGGCCGTCTGATTTGCCGGTTTGGGCCTTTGTGTTTAAAACGTAACGAGAATTGCTATGGCTACGGGTTGTCCCCAGGGGCATGACTCGGGGATAATGTCGGCCAGTGCGAAGGCGCGAACAAGGGAACCCCTGATCAAGCCACCTCCGGGTCGTGCGAGCCCGCTTCAGTTGATCTGCCGTGTTGTAAATCCTCGCCGTAGTCTTGCTACGGCTGTGGTTTACGCCTTGCAGCCCTGCCTGAATCAAGCCCGCCCGAGTCCCGGAAAGGCTTGATCAGGGGTTCCTCCGCGCTCATTTCATTTCCACAACTCGAAGCTGTTTCGAATCTATTACGAGAGGAATTCTCATATGGCAACGCGTGCCGATCTCGCCAATGCCATCCGCGCTCTGGCGATGGATGCTGTTCAAAAAGCCAACTCCGGTCACCCGGGCATGCCCATGGGCATGGCGGAAATCGCAGTGGCCTTGTGGGGCGAAGGCAACTATCG